>JALGUG010000463.1 GCA_029820995.1 Candidatus Zipacnadia bacterium | reverse complement strand
ACCCATAGCACGGCAGAGGAGGGATGTCGAGTGCAAAAGGTTGCTGTAGTCGGTGGCGGGTTCATGGGCAAGACGCATATGACGGCGTATCAGGCGATCAAACAGGCGGAGCTGGTTGCTCTGGTGGACGCCACACCTAAGGTACGCCGGGAGGTCAAGCAGCAGTTCAAGATCGCCGCGCACGCCTCCATTGAGTCGGTGCTGGAGGACCCGAGCATTGACATCGTGGACATCTGCCTGCCCACGAACCTGCACAAGCAGTACACGGTGCAGGCGTTGAAGGCGGGCAAACACGTGCTCTGCGAGAAGCCAATGGCGCTGACCGTGCGGGACTGCCGCGCCATGTTGGAGGCAGCCAAGCAGAGCGGCAAGTTCCTGATGATCGCCCAGGTCTTGCGGTTCTTCCCGGAGTACATGGCGGCTAAGAAGATCCTGGACAGCGGCGAGCTGGGCAAGCTGAAGGGGATGATCTGCCAGCGGCGCAGTCCGGCGCCGGACTGGGCCTGGAAGGGCTGGCTGATGAAGCCCGAGGCGTCCGGCGGCGCGGGCCTGGACCTGCATATCCACGACACCGATTGGGTCTGCTACGTGCTGGGGCGACCCCAGGCGGTTACCAGCCGCGGGATCAAGACGAAAGCCGGCTGGGACCACATCGTGACGCAGTATCATTACGACAAAGCTCTCGCGGTGGCCGAGGGCGGGTGGAACTACGCACCGTCGCTGCCCTTCCGCGCGGCCTTCATGGCCATCTGCGAGAAGGGGCAGATCGAGTTCGACACGGCGAAGACCCCGGCGCTGCAGCTTTATCGCGAGGGCAAGGAGAAGCCGGAGAAGGTGCGCGTGCGGAAGGCGCCGGCCGGCAAGGCCGCCGCAGGGGGCAACATCGAGGACCTGGGCGGCTACTACTTCGAGTGCCGGTACTTCGTCGAGTGCTGCCAGAAGGGGCAGGCGCCGACGATTGTGACGGCCAAAGACGGCCTCCAGGCGGTGGAGGTCACGCTGGCCGAGATGAAGTCGGCCGAGACCGGCCGCACGGTGAAGCTCTGAGCGTCAGGGTTCAGACGATCACGGAGGTCACGCCGGGGAAAGCGCTGCTGCTCGGAGGCCGGCGCTTTCTCGGCTTGTGACCGGTGCCCGAGGTGAAGCCATGATGAGGATTATCAGCCTGCTAGTCGCCGGGGTGCTGCTGTGCGGCGTCCGGACGCCGGCCGAGGACGGCTTTCGCGACGACTTCGATGACGCCAAGCAGTGGGAAGCGATGCCCGACTGGCTGCCCAACGACCCGCCGGCGGGCCAGTACGGGACCGTCGTGCACGACGGCGTGGCCGACTTCTGGGTGCGCGGCGCGGGCAAGAGCATGAAGTACCGCCGCCCGGTGGACGACGGCGATGCGGACCTGTATCCCTGGCTGATCATCCGCTACCGAGCCGTGGGCTTCGACCTGGGCGCGCTGCATTACCTGCTGTGGGTCAATGACCAGTCGCGCGGCGGCAAGATCCTGTTGGGTCCGAAAGACGTGGCGGCCGACGGGCAGTGGCACACGCGCGCCATTGATCTGGCCGCGGCGAACGTGGGCTCGCCGATCAGCTTCATCGCGCTGGGGACCTGTTCGGGAGGCGACAGCGGGCATCTGTACGTGGACTACATTGCGCTCGCCGACTCGCCGCCTCCGGAGGCCGAAGGGCTCCCGACGCAGCCCCCGGGTCCGGGCAAGACGGCGGCGGTTCCCGTGGTCGGGGAGCAGTGGCAGCAGCATAACGACTGGCTCTCCAACCCCGGTGAGCGGGTGGCGACACGGCAGGAGGAGGGCCGGCAGCATTTTGAGGTCGCCCGGGGCGGGCAGGGGATGAAGTGGTCGCTGGACCTGCCGCAGGCGCAGGAGGGCTTCGGCTGGGTCTCGCTGCGCTACCGGGCGGAGCGGATGCGGGGTGGCTCGGACTATGCGCTGTACGTGGCCAACGCCGGCGGCGGCCGGGCGCCGGAGGAGCAGTACGCGATCACGCTGGGAATGATCGAGGATGACGGGCAGTGGCACACCGCCTCCACCCGGCTCACGGTCTCGGCGGTCAAGACGCTGGCCGTCCAAGTGCAGGCCGAAGGCGACGGCGCCTACCTGGACGTGGCCGGCGTCAC
>JALGUG010000008.1 GCA_029820995.1 Candidatus Zipacnadia bacterium | reverse complement strand
AGGCGAAACAGCCCGAAGCTGCCCAGGACCAGGAAGCCGGCCGGGTGAAAGGGCCACCAGACGAACCGCGTCCGCATCGCCGCCAGGAACAGCGTGATCGCGATCCCCGCCAGATACGCCAGGCTGGGCCCCGGCTCCGACTCGCGCGGCACGTGCAGCCACGAGGAGAGCTTTTGCCAGGGCGCGTTGCCGAAGGCCCAACCCGCCGGGCCGGTGAACTTCGCGGACTCGTACCCGACCTGGTACATCACGTGGAGCTGCGCCCAGAACGAGGCGACAATGCCCACTGCGCTCGCCGCCAGAATGATCGCCGCCACGGACCGCAGCGGCATCGGGCACTGTTGCCCCATTCTCAGGGCGTCCACCTGGCACGGCATCGGGAGCTGCCGGTGGGTTCGCGTGAGCCAGAAGTACAGGCTCATGACGGTGAGGTCTCGGCCCGTCCAGGCCCGGCCGCCGGCCACGCGCTGTAGAATGTCCTCGGCGCCGACCTGATACAGCTCAATCGTGGGCAGGCCGATCTCCGCGCGCAGCCGGGCGATGGTCAGCATGATCGGCAGGAGCAGCGCAAAGAACACAATCGCAGTCACGGGTCGCATTCCGGCCGCGACCGAGAACGTGCCTAACAACGCCAGCCCGGCCCCGAAGCCCCAGAAGGCCCACGGATAGGGTAGCGGCTCGCCGGCGTCTTCGAGGTCCTGCCGGCCGATCGCCGCGCGCCAGACGCGGACCAAGTGACCCCTCGCCGCCCAGACCACGAACAGCATTACGCCGAAGTACGCGCCGACGCCCTGCTGCTGCACGTACGGGAATCCGCCCCACTTCACGTGCCCGAGAGCTGCGGCGCCGATCATCTCCAGCCGCGCGAACCACAGGAAGAACCACACGGAAAACGAGAGCTGGATCGGCAAGAGGTACGCCAGGCCATAGGCGAAGGGAAAGGACGATATCGGGATGGAGCCGGCGGCGCTCCAGGGCAGACCGCGCAGCCGGTAGTTGTGGACCCCGATCGCGATGCCCGGGACGATGGGATAGAGCGTGTGGAGCAGATTCCAGGTCTGAAGCACGGCCGCCAGGAGGGCTCCCGCCCAGAACAGGCGCTGCCGAAACAGCGGTCCGCCCGGCGCCGTGATCTCCAGCGGCGGCTCGGTGATCGGATAGTTGAGCCGCTCCGCCTCCCACTGCCGCCGGAAGATCGCGCTCAGGCACAGCACGGTCCACACCAGCCCCAGCGCAAACAGCGACCACCAGGCCAGCGGGCCCGCCCAGGCCAGGACGTGTCCTCGCTCGTAGAGCGAGCTGTCTCCCAGGTAGAGCGGGTCAATAACGCGGGGATTCGAGACGACTAGATGCGCCGGCAGCAGCGGCTGAAGGTCCTCGGCCCAGCCGTTCTGCGGCGTCGCGTTGCGGAACACCCAGGTGAGCGTCGTGAACAGGATCTGAAGCTGATCGTGTCCGCCCAGAGCGCTGGCGATCACGAGAATGATGTAGACCGTCAGCAGCTCGGCCCGCGTGAACGCCAGCCGGGGCAGACGCCGCTGCAGCACGCAGTTCGTCCCCTGGAGCAGCAGCAGGACCGCGATCGCGTTGAAGAACAGCGCGGAGGTGGTCGCATTGTCCGAGTACCGTACGTACTCGATCTGCGTCAGCCACCAGGCGTTAAGGGGGACCAGCAGCAGCCCCAGGACCACGGCCCGCAGCGTCACGCGCTGCGCGCTTGTGCGGGTCATCTCGGTGGTCCGCGAAATCTTGGTCTGGGACATGAAACCAGCGGGCCTCGGTGTACCACTGTCGGCGCAGCCGGCAGTCTGGCCTCTTGTTCACGGCTCAGGATGAGCCGTGCCATACGGATGCCGGTGCGTTTTCACTGCTGGTCGAGTTGGTACAGCTCCCTCGGGTTCTCCCGCAGCATCTTGCGGGCCAGGTCGAGCGCCGCCTCCTCGCTCAGGAAATCCCGCTCGACTTTCGTGGCCAACACATCGGCGAGGCAGGCGCGGGCCATCACCAGGTGCCCGTAGATCATCTCCGGCCAGCGCACGTCCGAGCCGAACCCGAGCAGCCGATGCCCGGGGACGAGGTCAATCCACTCACTCAGGCTCTGCCGGCTCCCCTCCATGGTGATTACGTACATCCAGCACATGTTCAGCCAGACGTTCGGGCAGTGCTTGCCCAGCATCCCCATCTCGCGGCTGTAAGGGTAGCCCGCGTGGAACAGGTCGAACTTGACGTTGCGGCGGGCGTGGATCAGCGTCAGCAGGTGCAGCGGATTGGAATCGGGGATCCGGCCCCAGTTGCCCTGCACGCCGGTGTGGATCTGGAACACCAGGTCCAGCTCTCCGGCCAGGCCCGCCATCCAGAAAATGAGGTGATCCTCCAGCGCCTTCCGGTCCGGCCATGACAGCTCCTGCCCCGCCAGGGCCCGCGCGAAAACCGCCGCGGCGTCGGCCTCCGGCACCGGCTCCGAGTGCAGCGTGCGGCGGTACGCGTGGGCGAGCTTGAGGCCCCGCGCGCCGCGCTTGCGGTACTCCTCGACCAGTTCGGCCAGCGTTAGCTTGGCCGTGTGCAGGTCCTTGATTTCGCGCCCGACGTGCTCCGCCAGCGACTGCCGCGTCTGCTCGGTGTACAGATCCAGCGCCGATTCCATGCGCAGAATCGCCGTAAAATACTGCGGCTCCCAGTCCTCAAACCAGGGCACGTTTCGCACCTGCGTCTCAAGCCGGCAGACGTCCTCGGTCACGTGACGGTACCAATCCTCGTCGGCGGTCCGCTCCTTGATGCGCTCGTTGAGCGCCTCCCAATTGTCGTCATGCAGCTCCTCGTCGGGCAAGTCGAATAGCTCTCGGTACACCACGACGTTGTGCCGCCAGTAGGACACGTTGCGCGCCCGCTCCAGAACCGCCTTGAGCGCCGCCCAGCGCTGAGCGTCCGTCTCGGCGCCTTCGTAGAGCTGTGCGGAGCTCTTGCCCGTGACGCTGTTGATGTCGCGCTCGAAGTAGCTCATCAGGCTAAACAGCGTCAGCGGCGCGGCGTCACGGTACTCCTTCTCCAGGCAGGTGTGCGAATGACAATCCACCGTTCGCAGCGCCTGCATCTCGGCCAGCAATTCCTCTCGCAGCGTCTCAGCCATGTCTCGGCCTCCCGACAGCGAATTGCGCGTATGCAATCCCGTCTTCGCCTTCCAGCGACCGGCGCCCTCTCCAGCGGGGCTTGTGCGCAGCCTGTCTAGGAACAGGCCTTTCGGTCCATGTGCACTGCCGGCTTCGTCGGCAGTGGCACACGCCGCGACTTCATGGGAGGCTTCCGGCCCTCGTCTCGCGAAATCGTGCTGCGGTGTTCCTGACGGGAGGATGAAACATGAAACTCAGTCTTCTCACGTACCAGTTGGGCAAGGACCTGGCGCTGGAGGAGCTGCTGGCGATCGTGAACGAGGCCGAGCTGGACGGTCTGGAACTGCGGGCCGAGCTGGGCCACAAGCACGGCGTGGAGCTGGAGCGCACGCAGCAGGAGCGGGCGCAGATCAAGGCCGCCGCGGAGGCGGCCCAGGTGCCGCTCGTCTGCCTGGCGACGGGCTGCAAGTTTGAATCGCCCGACCCGGACGAACGCGCCGAGCAGGTCGCGCGCGGCAAGGAGTTCATGGACCTGGCCCGCGACATCGGCGCGCCGCGCATCCGTGTGTTCGGCAATGCCTTCCCCCAGGGCTCGGACCGCGAGCAAGTCATCGGGAACGTCGGCGACTGCCTGCGCGAGCTGGGCGACTACGCCGAGGAGGTTGGCGTGGAGGTGGGCCTGGAGATGCACGGCGACTTCTATTACTGGGAGCACGCCCTGCGCGCAGTGCAACTGGCCGACCGCCCGCGCGTGAACATCGTGTACAACTCCGACCCGCGCGAGCTGCAGCACGGGCCGCTGGCCGACACTCTGCCCCACGTGCTGCCCTACATCAAGCACGTGCATCTGCACGACTGCGAGGACGGCCGCTTCCCGTACAAGGAGGCCTTCCGCCTGTTGAGCGCGGCGGGCTATGACGGCTACATGTCGCTGGAATGCAGCCCCAGCGCCGACCCGCAGCGCGTGATCAAGCTCTACGCCGCCCTATTCCGCGAGTACCTGGCGCAGGTCTGAAGGCGCAGGCACTGCGTACCCGGAAAAGCACGCGCAGCGGCGGTGCGCGGTGGCCGGCGAGCTCGGCACCCGGAGCGGTCCGGCGCAGGAGGTCAAGGGACATGGCGCAATTGACTGTGACGTGCCGGCAGCCGGACGGAACGCCCGTTCCGGCGAGCGAAATGCGCACGCTGTACTGCACGAATCTGCAGCGCGATCCGCGGCCGCTTCTGCCGCGACAAGTGACGGACGGGCGCGCCGTGCTCGACCTGCCGGACGAGCCGAGCGTGCTGCTGATGAAGCTGGCCGTGCCGGGCTTTGGGCGAGTCTATCAGGTCGCCGACAACGGCGGCCGTGGGTACGCGTCCGAGGGCGAGGTGGACCTGCTAATGGAGTTCGCTCGCTCGCGGGCCAGAGCGGGCGACCAGACCTGGCGCGCGGCCCGGAAGGCCGGCTGTCCGGAGGTCCAGGTCGTGTCTCAGCGTCTGGAGCGCGCCGCGGCAGCGCTCCAGCACGCGCGCCGAGCGGACAGCGACACCGAGCGCATTGCGCGGGCGTACGAGTCACTCGGCGAATCGCTCTGGGCGGGCGAGCTGGCCGTTTTCGAGCGGGCCCGGCACGAGGCGGCCAAGCTGGCGCCGCGGCGAGGCTTTCTGTTCGGCTGCAACGCCTTCGGATACCCGGACCACGGCGAACAATATGCCCGCCTGTTCTCCGAGCTGCTGAACTTCGCCACGCTGCCTTTCTACTGGCGCGGGTTCGAGCCGGAGCCGGGGCAGAAGGGATTCGCCCGTGTGGATCGGATGGCCGAGTGGTGCGCGCGGGAGGGCATTACCGCCAAAGGCCATCCGCTGACCTGGTTCCACAACGCGGGCATTCCCGACTGGATCAAGGGCCGGAGCTTCGACGAGATCCGCAGGCTCAGCGAGGAGCGGATCGCGGAGATCGTGTCGCGCTATGCCGGGCGGATTGACGTCTGGGACGTGATCAACGAGGCGCACGATTGGGGCAACGAGCTGAAGTTCTCCCCGGAGCAGTTGTTGGACCTGACGCGGATGTCGGCCGCAGCGACCCGGCGGGCGAATCCCAGGGCCACGGTCATCGTCAACAACTGCTGCCTGTGGGGCGAGTACGTGTCCACGGGCCGGACCTACTTCGGCGACATGGGCCGCGACCTGCGAGCGCCGCATGAGTATCTCCGTACCTGCCTGGACGCCCGGATTGATTTCGACGTGGTCGGCCTGCAGGTGTACTACCCGGGGTACGACATGCTGGAGATCGAGCGGATGTTGGAGCGGTTTGCGCAGCTCGGCAAACCGATCCACATCACGGAGCTCGGCGTATCCTCCAAGAATGAACCGGACCCGACTGCCCACGGCAGGGAGCCGAGCAATTCCTACTGGCACGCCGAGTGGAGCGAGAGGGTGCAGGCCGATTGGGTCGAGCAGTTCTACACGCTCTGCTACGGCAAGCCGTATATCCACGCGATCACCTGGTGGGACTTCGCCGACCGGGGCCACTTCTGGCCCCACGGCGGCTTCCTCCGGCCCGACATGACGCCGAAGGAATCATACCAGCGGCTGAAGGGTCTCCGGGAGAAGTGGGAGCGCGGAGGAACGGCCTAGCGTGGGAAGGCAGGTGTCAAGCATGGACCGAGCACTGATCGGCCTCCTGGCAGTTGCCGCGGCCGGCGCCGTGTGGGCGCTGGAGCCGGCGAACGTGCTGTGCGAATGGCAGGCGACTCCGTCGGCGATGGCGGACCCCTGCCCGGAGTTCTACTGGGAGGCGCCGGGACAGACGGCCTACCAGGTGCAGGTGGCGGGCAGCGCGGAGGGGCTCGGCGCGCCGGACCTGTGGGACAGCGGCCGGGTCAAGACGAACTTGCCCATCGCGGAGTACGAGGGCCGGCCGCTGGAGAGCGGGCGAACGTACTTCTGGCGCCTGCGGGTCTGGGACGCCGACGGGCGAGCCGGGCAGTGGTCGCCGGTGCGCCAGTTCACGACGAAGTTCGGGCCGCTGCCGGGCCGGCTGGCCCACATTCGCACCTTCCTCAACTTCGGCAGCAGGCCTGAGACCATCGCCAAGCTGTACGACCTGAGCTTCCGCAAAGAGGTCAAGGACCACAATCCGCGGGTCCGCGCGGTGAACTACTCTCTGCTGGCGACCATGGTCATTCCCTCGGACAAGGCGAAGCGGCTGGCCGAGTTCTGCGTGCAACAGGGGCTCACCAAGGAGGGCATCCTGGAGGACATGTTCCTGCATTTCCGAGAGGACCACAACGTCACGCTCCACGTCGGCGCCGAGCGGGCCGGCAATCCAAGGGAGACGCGGCGCTGTCCCGGCTGGGACCCGGCGAATGACCGCAATGGCGACGGAATCGTGGACGACCGGGAGGCGAAGAACCTCGTCAATCCCCAGGCGACCGGCCGGCGCAAGCAGGATTGCCGCGTGCCGATCTACTTCTGGGGACCGCCGCGCGATGACTTCGTGATGTACGTGGGCCATCCGGAGTATCAGCGGTACCTGGCCCAGGTCTACGTGCAGGATCGGTTGGAGGGCTTCGACGGGCTGTTCATTGACACCACGCCGGCCCACATTCCCGGCCCCGGAGGCGGCGGCGAGATCCTGGAGTATCCGACAGAGCAGCGCTCCCAGTGGCTGCGCGACATGCAGGTCATGCTGGCCAAGGTGAAGATCGCCATCGGCGACAAGCTGCTGAGCGCGAACGGCTGGCATGCGAAGCCCTTTGTGATTGACGGCACCGAGTGGGAAAACTGGCTGAACATTGCGGCGCCGCTGTCACGAGTCGAACCGCGCCTGAAGGCAGTCGCGGACCTGGACCGGCGCGGAGCGTTTCAGATGGTGCAGTACAACCCGGTCTACGATCCCGAGTTCGGGGAGTTCGGCGTGAAGGCGGATGTCCCGGTGGAGCAGGACCGCATGTACGGGCTCGGGCTCTACTATCTGGTGCACGGGAACTACACGTACTTCGGCATCGGTCAGCACCCGTACCGGAAGTCGGAGCAGAAGTGGTTCCCGGCCATCGAGCGAGATATCGGCCGGCCGACTGGGCCCTATAAGGTCTGGGCCGAGAGCGGGGAGACGCTGCCGACCGCGGGCAATCTGCTCAAGAACGGCGGCTTCGAGCAGGCGGACGCGGACGGCAATCCCGCCGACTGGGTCGCGGCGGAGCCGGTGGCGATTGATCCGCAGGTGAAGCGCGGCGGGAGGTCGTCGGTGCGAGTGGACGCGGCCGATCCGACGATCAACAACATCAACAAGCAGTACGTGACGCTCAAGCCGAACACGTTCTACACGCTGAGCGGCTGGATCAGGACGGAGAACCTCGCCGGAGGCCAGGGCGCGCAGATCTACCCGTACGAATTCGAGGGCGCGCAAGGGGGCGGCATTAATATCGTCGTGCACGGCACGACGGACTGGAAGCTGTACTCCACGGTGTTCAAGACCGGCGAGGACCCCGAGGGGCGGATCAACTTCCGGGTGTACCAGAGCACGGGCCGGGCGTGGTTTGACGACCTCTCACTCGTGGAGGGCGCGTATTACGCGTGGAAGGTCCTGGGGCGGGAGTTTACCCGTGGGCTGGTGCTGGTCAAGCCGACACCGGGCGGCGGAGACTACGGCGAGCAGACGGAATCGGTCCACGATCTGGGCGGAACGTACCGTCGCCTGAAGATGGACGGCACGCTGGGGCCGCCAATCACCAGAGTCCGGCTGCGCCACGGCGAGGCGGCGATCCTGGTCAAGTAGACAGAGGGCCGGGCGCTGGATCAGGCGTCCCACCGGAGCAGAACGGCGCCGGTCTCCTGCGGGCGGAAATTGAGCAGGTCGTAGATCTCAGGCGCTTGTTCGAAGGACACATTGTGCGTCACGATGTCCAGCACCGGCCAGCGGCCGTCGGCGATGAATCTGATCCCAATGCGGAAAATGTCGTGGCTGTAGTCGTAATCAGTTCCGCCGCCGACCAGGTCCTTGTGCAGGAACTCGCCGCGGCGAATGGTCAGCGGGCCCGAATGGATCCCGAGCAGCACAACGCGCCCGCCGGTGCGCGTGAGCTGCTGCGACAGCTCGAAGGCCTCCGTCGCCGCCCCGGAAACGCAGTGGATGGTGACATCGGCCCCGCGGCCGTCGGTCAGGGCTTTCACTCGGCTCACGACTTCGGGCTCCCGTGGATCAATAACGTGCTCAACCCCGACCTTGCCCGCCAGCTCCCGGCGCTTCTCGTACAGGTCCAGGCCGATGATCTGCCCGGGACCGCGCAGGCGGCACCACATGGCCATCAGCAGGCCCACGAGGCCGAGCCCCGTGATGGCCACCGTATCGCCGAGCTGAATGTTCGCCTGATTGGTCCAGTTGTAGCAGCTTCGGCCCCACATGACGAAGGGCGCCTGGTCCCACGAGATCTCGTCGGGAAGGGGAATGGTCGCGCGAACCCGGTCCCCGGCGTACGGGGAGGTCACGAGCTGCTGGTGGTGCCGGACTACGACGACCCGCTGCCCCACATGGAAGCCCTCGACCTCCGGGCCCATCTCGATGATCTTGCCCGCGGCCGCATAGCCCAGGTCGTAGTTGGGCCACTTCTCCGGCTTGTCGCCGGGCAGCTTGCGCACGCGATTGAGCTCCGAGCCGGGGCTAATCAGCGAGCGCACGACCTGCACCAGAACGTCGCGCGGGCCCATTTCCGGCGCCTCAACATCCACGACGGCCACCTTGTCGGGTTCGGGAGAGATCAGCTTCTTCACGGCACAGACCTCCAATGAACGACAATGGCACCACCACGCTAGTTCCGTGGCACAGCCTCCAGTTCCTTCGGTCCTGTGGCACGGCTCATCCCGAGCCATGCACGAGACTGCTGCCATCAGGGAGATGATGACATGAGTCAAACGAGCGGACCGTACGAGGCCCGGGGCATCGTGCTCACGGAGCCCGACCTCAGCTATCCGCACTGGCCGGAGCTGGTAGCGCAGTGCGGTCTGAACGTGATTGCGCTGCACGTGCTGGGCGGGCCGCCCTCCAAGCTCGTGTCGTTCGTGGAAACGGACGGCGGACAGGCGTTCCTCAACCAGGTGGCCGCAGCAGGGCTGGATCTGGAGTATGAGCTGCACGCCTGCGGGGAGCTGCTGCCGCGCGAGCTGTTCGAGCGCGACCCGGAGATGTTCCGCATGGACGAGGACGGCGAACGTAAGCCGGACTGCAACCTGTGCGTCTCCTCGCCGGCGGCGCTGGAGGTCATCGGCGAGAACGCGGCCAAGCTGGCGGCCCGGCTGACGCCGACCACGCATCGGTACTACTACTGGGGCGACGACGGAAGGCCCTGGTGCCGCTGTCCAACGTGCCGGGAGCTGTCGCCCGCGGACCAGAACCTGGTGGCGGTCCACGCGATCCTGAGGGGCCTGCGCGAGTTCGATCCCCGGGCCCGGGCGGCCGCGCTGGCCTATCACGACACGCTCACACCACCCGAGCACATCGCGCCGGAGCCGGGCGTGTTCCTGGAGTACGCGCCGATCCGGCGCTCATGGGAAGTGCCGCTGAACGATCCGGACTGCGCGGCCAACCGGGAGCACGTGGCGAGCTTGCGGCGCCTGGTCGAGTTCTTTGGGACCGAGGGCGCGCAGGTGCTGGAGTATTGGCTGGACGCCTCGCGGCATTCGGGCTGGAAGCGTCCGGCGAAGATGCTGCCGGTGACGCCGGAGGTGATGGCCGCCGACCTGGAGTTCTACGCCTCGCTGGGCTTTCGCCGCGCCACCACCTTCGGCGTGTTCCTCGACCAGGAGTACTTCGACATGTACGGCCCGCCGCCGGTGAAGGAGTACGGGGCGGCGTTCCCCTCACGGTATCGGCCGCGGTCCTAAGCGGCGTATACTGAGATTGTTGGAACCATTGCGGTGCCAGCGGGTTAATAAAGGCGGTAGGTTGTGTTCTGATGACGAAGAAGTCTTGATGTTCTGGTCGGGACAAACTACAGGAGGTGCTGCGAGTGCGCAACAGAGGTTTCACCTTGATTGAGTTGTTGGTGGTAATCGCGATCATCGCGATCCTGGCCGCGATCCTGTTCCCGGTGTTCGCAAGGGCGCGGGAGAAGGCGCGGCAGACAAGCTGCCTGTCGAATGTCAAGCAGATCAGCCTCGGGTATTTGATGTACTTCCAGGACTACGACGAGCGAACGTGCATCCATCGCTGCGGAGACTCGGGCCACAACTGGCTGTACTGCACCCACGAAGTTGTGATGCCCTATGTGAAGAACTTTCAGGTCTTCGTCTGCCCGTCGGACGCAGCCCAGACGGGGGACCAGGTTCTGCGGCCCAACGCTCCCGCGGGCCGACAGGGAGTCGGGCTGTCCTACTGGGACAATATGGACATGGACAATCGCTCACTGGCGCAGTGCAACACGCCCTCGCAGAAAGTGATGATCGGCGACAACGACTACTACGGCTATGCAGCCTGGCGCCCCGCCGGCGATAGTCATCGGTACTACTTCACCAGCCGCGTTCAGGATCCGCACAACGACGGCCTGAATGTGGGGTTCTACGACGGACACGCCAAGTGGATGAAGAAGAACGACCTCGACGACCAGCGGTACTGGCACCCCAGCTACGACTTCTAGCGGCGCCAGCGGGCGGGCTCAGGAAGACCGTAGTCGGGCTTTAGCCCGGCGCTTAAGAGCATCTGCAAGCGTGGGGAGGAAAGGCCTCCGGGAGCGTTGAGGGCCGGTTCTCCCCGCGTTTGCCGTTCTCCTCGACGGTGCGTCCTCCGCAGAATCGCCTCCTCCACTTCTTGCCGTTGCCGATTGGGTCCCTCGGACGCGACAGAGCCGCCTGAAGCCGGCCGCTGGTGGCGGCGTTTCTGTTGGCTTGTTCACACTATGAATTGCTACTATAGGGTATAGTAATTACGATAGGCCATAGTAGATTGCTCTGGGGGAGCCAACAGAAGCACCTCGACAGTTGAGGAGAGAGGGTGAATAAGATGACCCGCAACCTAACCTACAGTCGCAGCAGCTACTTCGGACTGTTTGTCGTGGCCCTGATCACAGTGGCCCTGCTGGCAACCTCGATCCCTCCGGCGCAGGCTTCGCGTGAAGGGCGCCGGAACACGGCCCTGGCGATCATCGGCGGTTTGGCGCTCCTGAGTATCCTGGCGGACAATGATAACGACCACTATCGTCATCACAGCTACAACTATCGCCACTACCGTCACCATCGTCGCGGCCATTACCCGCGCTACGAGCACCGCTACGACGACCATCGCCGGAGCCGGCATCGCAGCCATCGCTACGACCGCCATTACCGCCACTACGACCGTTACAATCGGTACCGGTCCTGGTGAGCACGCCGCAAACGCGTGTGGAGTAATCGAGGCGCGGCCTTCGGGCCGCGCCTCCTTTGTGTGCCGCAAGGCGGGACTGGGACTGACGGCACTACCAATACCACAACAACACTTCGCGCGGAGCGTGCCGTGGAAGGGCCGGATAGGGACAAGCGGCTCGCGTTAGCGAGACGCAGGGGCCCCATTCGGACCGCATTTGGACCTCCCGGACCCCGTGTCGGGCTGGATACTTCGGCTGCAGACGGCCTGTAGCCTCGTATCCAGCCCCTCCAAGGTCGCCCAGATGCGTGACCTGAGCCAACCGTCGCTGCAGGACCGGCAGTCGTTCCCGAACCTCAACGACGAAGCATAATCGCCCCTGAAGGCGCTCCCACCGGGATTGTGAAACAGCCCAGTCGCCGACCGCCGTCGGGTCACCAGCCCGCGCGCCTGATCCTCGCCGCCTTGGAGTTCGGATGGAAGCTCGGATTGCGGAAAGCGTACCCGGAGCTGCGGCCGTACGAACCGCCCGGGACCGGGCTCGCCACCGGCGAATGGCGGATGTCAACCGCGCGGGTCATTCCCGGCAGACGGACGTACCGCGGCGGTGCTGCGTGCGGCCGTGCCCGACGGAGTCTGCGAACGCGCACCCGGGGCACGGTCGCCGTCGGCGGGCGGGACGGTGCGGCGGGCGCTGCCGCGCTCGGCGGCACGCGAGGTGCCGGGAGCTCGGGAGCCGCTGTCGGAGGCGCAGCCGGTCGCGCTTCGGCCCTCGGAGCAACGGCCGGCGGCTGCTCCACGGGTGCGGCGGGTTGAATGGGCACAGCCGCGGCGCTCGGCACTGCCGGCTCCGGTTGCCCGGCGAACTTGCTCCAGGTCAGAGCCAACGCCCCGATGGTCAGCGCCAGCCAAACCGCCGCGGCGCCGCCGATGAGGATCGCCTTCAGGTATGACTTGCCCGGCTCGGCAGTCGCCTTCTCCTCAGCGGGCTCGGGAGCAGCCCCGACGGCCTCCGCGGGAGCCTCCACCGGCTCGGCGGGCACAGCCAAGGTCGGCTCCACGGGCTCTTGCGGCTGCTGCCCGGCTGCCTGGGCCGTCTCCGGTACTTCCACGGCCGCGGCCGTCTCGACAGGCTCCGGAGCTTCCTCCGGCTCGGGCTGCGGCTCAGCGAGCGGAGCTGCCGGCGGCAGCGGGACGGCGGCGGCGTGCTCTTCGGCCGGCACGCCCGGCGTCAAGCTCTCGGCGGCCGCGGCCAGCTCTTGCGCGAAGGCCTGCAGGTCGGCCGGACGGCGGTCCGGATCGGCCTGCAGCGAACGCTGAACCAGGTCCGCCAGATCGCCCGGGATCATGCTATCCTTCAGCCACAGTGGCTCGGGTTCACCGCGGTCCATCGCAGCCAGAATCTCCGGCACCGTCTCTCCGGGGAAGGCACGGGCGCCGCATAGGAGTTCATACAGCACGGCCGCGACGGAGAACACCAGTGACCGCCCGCTCACCGGCCCGCCGCGCAGTTCCTCGGGCGAGGCGTGCGGCGCGGAGACGGTCCGCCCGGCCGCGGCCAGCGACGTGGGGCTGTCCGTCAGGTTGCCGATCCCCAGATGCACCCACCGCAGGCGGTCCTCGTCGGTGCGGAACAGGAACGGCAGCGGGACCGCGGTGAACTGCAGCCCCTGCTGTTGGAGTAAGCTCAGGACATCGCAGAGATCGCGAGCCAGCGTAATGGCGTGCTCCCAGGACACGGAGCGCTGCAGTCGCTCGGCCAGCGAGGGACGAGCCGGATCTTCGAAGATCGCAAAGGGCTCCGTTCCCTCCAATCGCAACTCGATCGGCGCCGCGATTCGTGCGTCGGCGCAGTGCGACACAGCCCGCAACTCCTTCCGGAAAGCCTCCGCCAGACGGTCTCGCTGTGCTCCGAGCACCGCCGCCGAGGGCTCCAGAGCCACCGCCAGCACGCTCTGGCCCAGCAACACATCGCGGGCGCGCAGACCGCGACAGTGGTCCTGCCGCGTCAACTCCTTAACTGCTTCATACCGGTCGCCTAGTCGTTCGGCCACGGCGATCACCCCTAACCCTCGATCTACCGACACAGGTTGCCTGCCGCACTCGGACTACCACTATTGCGTATAGTATACGCGACGAGGCTTAAGGGCAAGAGGTTCGATGCGTGATAAGAATCACATGCGTCGCACTCAGGGGGAATGAGGATGCGACCGAGCCGGGGGCCTGAGGCCTGCAGACCGGCTCTAGCGGGCTTTTCGCAAGACCTGAAGCTGCTGCTCCACCTGTCGCAGTCGCTGCTCGAGCTTCTGAACCCGCCCCAGGAGCTCGCGGGCCCGTGTGCCTTGGGCCGAGCGGAGAATGGCTTCCCTGACCGTCTGTTTGGTGGCCTCGTGCTCCGCCTGGGGGCCTTGTTCGGATTCCGTGGGCTCGCCGATCAGATCCCGCGCAGTACGAACCGTGCGCTCCAGACGGCGGATCTCGACATTCAACTCCGCGTTGGCGCGCTCGAGCTGCTCGCGCAGGCGAGTGCAGGAAGCCTCCAGGAACTCCAGTCTGGCGCCGAGGTCGCGGCTCATGGATGCTCTCGGGATCGCGTTCAGCGCAGCGCTAGGATTCGGGCCGACAGGGCCCGCGGTTGAGGGCCGCCCGGCGGATGGCCTGAAGGGCCGTCAGCTTCTCGGCCGGGATCAGCCGCGCTCCGCCGAGCTGGTGTGTCACCAGCGTCACCTGGGCGCACTGCTCCACGGTCTCCATACGGAAATAGGCCTCGAAGACGTCTCGCCCCACCGTGAGCGCGCCGTGGTTGGCCAGTAGGAAAGCGTCATGCTCGTCCAGCAGCGGCTCGATGGAGCGCGGCAGCTCCTCGGTGGACGGGGTGCCGTACTCGGCCAACGGGATCGGCCCCAGTCCGCCGACCACTTCGGTGAGAATGGGGCTTTCCAGCGAGATGCCCGCAGCGGCAAAGCCGGTAGCCAGGGGCGGATGCGCGTGCACGACGGCGCAGACGTCGGGGCGGCGGCGGTAGACTGCGAGGTGGAGGAGGAACTCGCTGGACGGGCGGCCCTCACCCGGCAGCGGCCGGCCCTGGGCGTCGACTCTCACGATTATCTCCGGCGTCATGAATCCCTTGCTGACGCCGGTGGGCGTGGCCAGGTACTCCTCCGCCGACAGCCGCACGCTGATGTTGCCGTCCGAGGCTGCCGTCAAGCCTCGCTGCCACATCCGCCGGCCGACCTCGCAGATGTCCGCCCGCAATTGCTGCTCGCTGGGCATCATGATTCCTTGCGTCCTGGCGCGGCAACTCCTCGTCCAGCTCCTGTGATTTCGCCCGTAGTCGAGCGAAGTCCTGCCGGGAGGCCCATTGCTGCGTGCAGGTTCGCGTCTCTTGGAACGCGAAAACGAAGAGGGCAGGAGCGTGGAGGTCAAGAGCACTTCGCGCGGAGCGCGCTGGAGGATGCGAGGATGCAGATGGCTGACCTGAGTCCGGCAGAGCGATATGACGCCTGGTATGATATCCCCTTGGGCGCGGCGTGTCTGCGAGCTGAGCTGGACTTGCTGCGCGAAGCGGGCGCGGCCGCGCCGGGCGGGGTCATGCTTGAGATCGGGTGCGGCACCGGGCGGTTCCTGCGCGAGCTTGCCGAGGGCACTCGCCTGGCGGTGGGGACGGATCATGATGCCCAGCGGCTCGAACTGGCACGTCGAAACATGCCGGCGCACTCTCCAGAGTGCTGCAAGTGGGTGCTGGCCGACAATGCGCACTTGCCGCTGGCCGACGAATGCTGTGATGTGGTGTTTGCCAACACGGCCCTGTGCTTTGCTCCCGATGCCGACGCAGTGATCGGCGAAATGGTCCGCGTCTGCCGCCGGGGCGGACGGATGATTGTGGGTGAGCTGAATCCGTATGCGCCCTGGCAGCTCTGGCGCCGCGCGGCGACCTGGTTGGGGCGCAGGGACTTCCAAGGGGTAACGTGGCGGCAGCCGCGCGAGTTGGTCCGGCTGCTCGGCGAGCACGGTTGCGACGCCGAAGTGGTCGGTCGCGCGATCTTCTCGCCGCCGCTGAAGTTCCTCGATCGGCTCGGGTGGCGGCCGACAGCCGAGAACTTCGGGCGACGCGTCTGGCCGTGGGCCGGCGCGTATTTCGTCGTCGCGGGAAGCAGGAGCGGCGGCTGATCTGACGAGGGTCGGCGTCCTGTGGCACGGCTCATCCTGAGCCGTGCAGAGAAGGCTGCACTGCCGGCTGCGCCGACGGTGGCACACTGCGAGCGACTCGTATCGTCTGACCCGAACCGGGTCACGAACCGCTAGCCTCAGCCGCCGCCGGGAGTGATCTCGACGAGCCCGATGATCTTGTCGCGGGGGCCTTCGACCTGGACCGTAAGCGCCTGAAAGGCTCCGATCGCGTCATCAGGGCTGCCGGTCGGCTCGTCGTGGACCCAGAGGTCGTAGGTCGCGCCCGGCGTTATGCCGACGGTTGAGAGTGGATCGAACTCGCAGTGGGTATACAAGGTGCCGCCGGTGCTGCCGGGGGCCGCAGAGAGTTGCCCGGGTATGACCGGCGTGCCTCCGATCCAATGGCCGCCGGCGTCGCGCAGACCCACAACGACTGTGTGTACGGCATCAGCGTAGTCGCCGCTGTCGTACAGCCGGCAGTCAAACCAGCCTCGGAAGCTCTTGCCCTGTTTGACCGATAGGTCGGGCCCGAATTGGGCGCAGCCGGCGCAAGCCGCCGTTGCGCCGCAGCCCTCAGTGGTGAGGTGCACATTGGCGATCTGAGCGATGTAGTAGTAGCTCGGCGCCGGCGGCTGGTTGATCGTGACGGTGCCGAGAGGCTTGTCGGTGTCACCGGGCGCCATCGGCCGAGCGGCCTTGAATCCCTGGATCGCCTCGGCGTCGAGGTCTGTGGACTGGTCATGCACCCACACTGTACACGTGGCCCCGGCCGGGAGGCCGGCGGTCGAGAGCATGAACTGGCAATTGCTGTAGGCGATTCCGCCGGCGTCACCGGGTTGGGCCGCTAGCTGGGCCGGCACCACGGGCTCGCCGCCGACCCAGTCGCCCACGTCGTTGCGCAAGCCGACCGCCACAGTGTGGACCTCCCCGGCGTGGCTTCCGCCGTTGTAGAGGGCGCAATCGAACCGGCCGGTGATATTCTCTCCGGGGTCCACCGCGGCGGAATCGCCGGCGCCGTTGAGCTGGACATTCGCCAGATTGTTGATCCGGTAAGCGTCCTCGGTCTCCACCGGCCCGGTCCATTCGAGCATCCCGCCCAGCAGGTTATAGACCTGGTGGAAACCCTTGGCAATCAGCGCGTCGGCCGCCAGCTTGCTGCGGACGCCCGACCGACAGATGCACACAACGCGCTGCTGCTTGATCAGACTATCCGCCCAGATGTCAACCTCAGTATGCGGAAGATTGACGGTGCCGGGGATGTGGCCGGCGGCGTATTCAGCGGGCGTGCGGACGTCTACAAGCTGAAGCGGCCGGCCATCGTCCATCATGGCGAGAAGCTGCGGGCCCGTGATGTCGCGGCGCACGGCCGCCGGGCCGCCGCTGCCGCCACAGCCCACCAGCAGCAGCAACAGGGCCGGCAGTGTCGCGACCGATGCCACGAGCCGAAGACGCTTCGCCAGATGCACCGATCAGCACCTCCAGGAAAGCCGGATCTGCGCACTAGCCAGACTAGAAGCGGTTTGCTCACCTGAACGGCCAACGACAGTCGCGCGTAAACGCGCTCGTACAGGAGTTGTCAAACCACTTCTAGACGAGGCTCGGAGTCCGATGCGGAGGGCATTCCGGGTGGGGCGCAGTAATTCCTCCCCGAATAGGTCATGTATTTGGCCGCCAGCGTGCTCAACCGGGGCAACTAGGGCAACAGCAGCGCTTTCAGGACGGTGGGATCGTTGCTCTGGACGAGGTCGAAGGCCTGACGCCACTGGGCCAGTGGAAGGCGGTGACTGATCACCGGCCCGGTCTTGATCTTTCCCTTCCGCACCAGCTCGATGGTCTCCGGCCAGACGTGCGGGCTGCCACGGACACCAATGATTTGCAGCTCGGCGCCGACGATGCGGCCCGGAGGCGGCGCCTCGGGCCAGCGATGGGCCGCGCCGATGAGCACAATCCGGCCCCGGGGTTTGACGAGCTGCACGCAGTCACCCAGCGCCGAGCCGGAGCCGGAGCACTCGATGGCCACGTCGAACATCTCGCCCTGAGTGACCCGGCGTGCCGCCTGGAGTAGGCTGTCGTCGCTCTGGAGTGCCGCATCTGCGCCCAACTTCTCCGCCAGTTCGAGCTTCGTCCGACTGTGGGAGGTCACGACCACCTGCCAGGCCCCGAAGGCGCGTGCGGCCTGGGCGGCGAGCTGGCCGATGGAGCCGCCGCCCGTGATCAGCACGCGGTCGGCGGGCGTCACGCGGCCCTGACGGCAGGCGTAGACGCCGCAGGTGGCCGGCTCCAGCACCGCCGCCTGGTCGAAGGGCAGGCCGGCGATATCGTACGTGAATCCGGCCGGGTGAAGGTGGTATTCGGCCATGGCGCCGTCGCGGTTGATGATCCCGGTCTCGGTCACTTGCGGGCAGAGATTGTAGTGCCCGCGGCGGCACAGCTCGCACTGGCCGCAGCCGATCCCCGTTTCGCCGGTGACCAACATGCCGGGCTTGAGGTGCTCGACGCCCTCGCCGACGGCCTCCACTCGGCCGGACCACTCGTGCCCCAGGGTGATCGGCACCCGCGCGCGCCCGGCCACGTAGTCGCCGTGACCGCCGGTGACGATCTCGATGTCGGTCCGGCAGATACCCGCGGCCTGGACCTGGACCAGCACCTCGCCCGGCCCCGGCTCGGGGCGGGGAATGTCCTCCAGCCGCAAGTCATGCCCGTCGTAGCGCAAAGCGTTCATGCCTCGGCCCTCCTCCGACCGGCCAGCAGCAACAGGCCGATGGCGATCATGGTCGCTGAGCAGGCCAGTGGGACCCACACCGGCGCAATCCACGGCACAGGAATCAGGAACAGCAGGTCAATGGTCGCCAGGGACGGCGGCCAATCCATCAGGCACCACAGGCTCACGTAGTAGAAGATGTCCCACACGCCGAAGACGAGCAAGAAGGTGCCGACCTTGCGGGCCAGGGTGTCGGCGGCCAGAATCGCGAAGCAGACCAGCATCACGATGGTGGCAGCCTCGCGCGTGATCTCGCACTGCACCAGCCACTGCGGGATCTGCTCAGAGACGCTTCGGTCGAGGTTCACCGGGGTCGGGACAATCCCGAGGATCTTGCGAATGTAGACCACGACCATGGCCTCGAGATAGCCCATGGCGATGCCGAAGGCGACCACCAGCAGGACATAGGTCCAGAGGCGTTGGCGGTTCATGGTTGGGTGTTCGTGCTTCTCGCCCGTCTGAATCGGCGGGCACCGGCGAAGGGAATCTGCGCCTAGACCAGTGCCCCGGCTTCCGTGAGTGCAGCGCGAAGGGCCTGGACATCCACCTGGCGGGGCTGGATGCTTGCCTGGGCCGCCAGGGCTGCGGCTGTTCCGGCCGCCTCGCCGATAGCCATGCAAGGACCCATCACTCGCAGGGCGGCCATCGCCTGGTGGTCCGCCGAGATGCAGCGGCCGGAGACAAGCACTCCGTCCACCTTCTCCGGCACGAGGGTTCGGTACGGGATGTCGAACCACTCGCCGTCGGGCGGGTAGAGCTCGTCGGGCAACTGGTCCGCATAGTCCGTGATCATGTAGCAGTCCCTGTTCTTGCAGTTGACCGAGCAGAGATGCACGTCGCCGCCGCCGACCAGGCCGCGGGGGCAATGGATGTCAATCCAGTAGCCGCAGCGCGCGACGGCGTCTTCGTACTTGCGGGCCTGCACCACGTCCTCGCCGGTGATACGCCGCTCACCGACGACCTGCCGCGACTCCCGGAGGCCGACGTGGGCCGGCGTGCTGATGAGGTGGAGCCCCTCTGCGCCGCGGACTGACCGCCAAAGCTCGATCGTGCGCCAGGTGAGCTCTCGGATGGACTGCTCGGCCTCCGTCAGGTCACGGACATTGGTGCAATCGCCCGCGGTGCGCGTGCAGTTGACCGTCGCCTCGCCGTCGCGGATGGTCGAGCCGAAGCCGCCGAGCTGCACGCTATATAGGTTCAGTTCGCCCGCTCGCACGGCCTCGCGCGTCTTGTCCAGTACCGCGGTCCTCACATCTGCGGTCAGCGCGGCCACGCCGCCGATGCGGAACATGCTTCCCATCGCCATGGCCTTGCCGTCGGCGGGCCGACCCTTGGTGCAAGCCGCTCCGGCGCGAAAGGCGAGGTCCGCATCTCCCGTGGCATCCACGAAAACCTTTGCCCTGACTGCCTGGCGCCCGGACTTGCTCTCGACAACGGCGTGGGTCATCCGGCCGTTCTCGACGACGCTGTCAACGAACAGGGCGTGCAGGAGTAGCTCAACGCCGGCCTCCCGCACCATGCGGTCAGCCACGATCTTCAGGCCCTCGACATTGAAGGCCACTGCATGCGCCTTCAGCGACTGCTCCCAGCTTCGCGCCTCGCCGATCTCGGCCATCCGCTCGCAGAGCTCCCGGGGGATGCCGCCGACGGTGGCCTTGTCGGCACGGCTGGCCGTGATCCCCAGGATGGGCCCGATATGGCCCGTAGTGGCCATCCCACCCAGGCAGCCCTGCATTTCCAGCAACAACGTCTTCGCGCCTCGGCGAGCGGCCGCCAGGGCGGCGGGCAGCCCGCCGGGGCCGCCGCCGACGACGCACACGTCCACGTCCGCAATGACGGGAATCTCTCTCTGCGGCTCGACAATCGTGGCCATGACGACCTCCCTGATCGTGAGTTGCATAAGTGTGCGTCTGCGCTCAACTCTCGCCTTGTGCCTTCCCCAGCATCTCTGCCCTCGCCTGCAGTTTCGCCAGTTCGGCCTCTGCCTCGGTCAGCTTGGCCTGTTCTCTGGCAATCACGTCGGCCGGGGCTTTGCTGCGGAACCCCTCGTTGGCCAGCTTCCTGGCGGAGCGGTCGCGGTCCTGCTCCAGCTCGGCGAGCCGTTTCCTTGTGCGCGCGAGCTCCTGTGCGACATCAATATTGCCCGCCAGCGGGATCGCGATCTCCATGCCCGCGGCCACGCCGAACCAGCAGTCCGAGCCCTGCAGGCTCTCTGCGGAATGGGCGAGCTGTTCGGCGCGCACGAGGCTGGTCACGTAGTGCTCGCACTGGCGTACGATATCGCGGTCGGCGTCGGCAGGCACGCGGCGCCGGATCTCGTGCAGCATCTGATTGGTGGGCACGCCCAGCTCAGCGCGGCCCACGCGGAAGCCCTGGACCAGCTCCATGATGGTCGCGAAGTCGGCCTCGGCCTGCGGCGCCTCGTGGGCCTGATAGTCGGCCGGCTGCGGGAGCGGCTGCACGGCGAGGCTGCCGTCCTCGGGCCGGAAGGACTGCCAGATCTCCTCGGTGAGATAGGGCGTGATCGGGTGCAGGAGTTTGAGGATGTCGGTCAGGATCGAGCGCAAGACGGCCTGCACGGTGGCCTTGCGCGCCGTGTCGGAGCCGTAGAGGGCGAGCTTGGCGAGCTCCAGGTACCAGTCGCAGAACTCGTTCCAGATGAACTCGTAGAGCCGGCCGCAGTACTGGGCGACGTTGTAGGCCGCCACGTGCTGGTGCGCCTGGCGCACGACGGCGGCGCGGCGCGAGAGGATCCAGCGATCGGCCAGGTCAAGCTGGGCCTGGTCCCAGGCCGCGGGCGCGCCTTCGAGATTCATCAGCACCAGTCGCGACGCATTCCAGAGCTTGTTGCAGAAGTTGCGGGCGCCGACCATCTTGTCGGGCGTGTAGCTGATGTCCTGGCCGTGGGTAATCAGGCTCAGGAGCGCGAAGCGCAGGGCGTCGGTGCCGTATTCGTCCATCAGCTCCAGCGGGTCCACGGCATTGCCGAGGCTCTTGCTCATCTTGCGGCCGCGCGCGTCACGCACCAGACCGTGGATAAACACCTCGTGGAAGGGCTTTTGGCCCATGAGCTCCAGGCCCATCACGATCATGCGCGCAACCCAGAAGGTGATAATGTCATAGGCGGTCACCAGAACCGAGGTGGGATAGAAGTACTCGAGTTCGGGCGTCTCTTCGGGCCAGCCCATGGTCGAGAAGGGCCAGAGGCCGGAGCTGAACCAGGTGTCCAGCACGTCGGGGTCTTGCTCGATGTTCTGGCTGCCGCACCGGGGGCACTGGGTCGGGTCCTCGCGGGGCACGATCTCGGCGTCGCAGTCGCGGCAGTACCAGACGGGGATTTGATGCCCCCACCAGAGCTGGCGCGAGATGCACCAGTCGCGGATGTTCTCCATCCAGTCGAGGTATACTCTGGCCCAGCGCTCAGGGACAAAGCGGATGCTGCCGCTGTTGACGGCCTCGATGCCGAGCCGGGCCAGCGGCTCCATCTTCACGAACCATTGCAGGCTGACCAACGGCTCGACGATGGTGCCGCAACGCTGGCACTGCCCGATGGCCAGCTCATGGTCCTCCACCTTCACCAACAGCCCAAGCTGTTCCAGGTCCTCCAGCACGCGCTCGCGGGCCTCGAAGCGGTCCAGGCCCGCGTAGCGGCCCGCGCTCGGGGTCATCTTGCCGTCCGGGCCGATCACGACTTCGTGCGGCAGATTGTGGCGTTCGCCGACGGCGAAGTCGTCGGGGTCATGGGCGGGTGTGACCTTGACGGCGCCGGAGCCCATGTCAGGATCGGCGTGCTCATCGGCAATGACGGGGATCTCCCGGTCCATCAGCGGGAGGACTACCCTGCGGCCGTGCAGGCGCCGGTAGCGGTCATCGTCAGGGTGGACCGCGACCGCAGTGTCGCCGAGCATGGTCTCGGGCCGCGTAGTCGCGACGACGATGCCCTCGGTGGACGGGCCTCCGGGGAAGGGGTAGCGGATGTGCCAGAGCTTGCCCCTCCGGTCCTGGTGTTCCACCTCCACATCACTGAGCACGGTGCTGCAGCGCGGGCACCAGCTAATCATCCGCCGGCCCCGGTAGATCAGGCCGCGCTCGTACAGGCGCACGAAGGCCTCCCGCACAGCGCGCGAGAGCCCCTCGTCCAGGGTGAAGCGTTCGCGGCGCCAGTCGCAACTGCAGCCCAGGCGCTTGAGCTGGCCGGTGATGATCCCGTGGTGCTTCTCCTTCACCTCCCAGGTGCGGGCGACGAACTTCTCGCGGCCCAGGTCGTGGCGCGTCAGCCCCTCCTGCCGAAGCATGCGCTCGACGACATTCTGAGTGGCGATGCCGGCGTGATCGGTGCCGGGCATCCAGAGCGTCTCCAGGCCGGCCATGCGGTGCCAGCGGATGAGGAAGTCCTGGATCGCATTGTCCAGCGCGTGGCCCATGTGCAGCGGGGCGGTGACGTTGGGCGGTGGGATCACGATGCAGTATCGCGGGCTGCCCTGTTCGCCCACCTCGGCGTTGAAGACCCCCTGCTGCATCCAGTAGTCATACCACTTGTTCTCCGCCGCTCGGGGGTCGTACACCGTTGGTATTTCGGGCTTGACCATGATTCGTACCTCACCTCTTGTGCTTGGTCACCGGCGACCGCAGGTTCTACAGACGGAAAGCCCAAAACGGAAAACGCCCCTCGCCTCGCCGATGAAGGACTTCATCGCCGGGACGAGAGGCGCCATGCTCCCGCGGTACCACCCAACTTGCCCGCGCCGACAGCCTGCGGACCTCTTTGGGGCGCGATAACGGACGCCAACCGGGGAACGCTTACGCAAGACGGCCGGCAAGCCGCCTGTTCAGCGTCCGGCTCGGGGGCGACCTTCAGCGCCGCTGGTCAAGGCCGATCCTCGCAGCCGCCTGAGATCGGCTCTCTGGCTTGTCGGCAGCGCCTACTCCTCCCCGTCAGCGCCATTGTCCGGTTCAGTTTAGGGCAATATAGAGAATTCGGGCCGTCTCGTCAAGGCGAGCGGCAGCGCGGGCCACAGCAGCGCGGGCCGGATGGGGCCCCTGCCCCATCGCGGCCCCTCCTGAGGGAGGCTCTCGAGGCGAGGGTGGCCGTGCGGCGCGGAGACAGTCCTCCGGCTTCATCGCGCTGGATGCGAAGGGAAGTTACCGGGGCCCGCGGAACCACTGGCTTGCGTGTCGTCTGCGCAAACAAGCTTGCCGCCCAGTGCGGCGGGAGGTGTCTGCAATGCGTTACGCGATCCGGAATTGCGCCAGTGAGTGGTCCTATTCGTCCGGCAAGGCATACGCGGACCCGTTCAATGAGGTGGAACTAAACGTCGCCGTCACGGACCCGGAAGGGCGGGAAAGACTAGTGCCGGCCTTCTGGACCGGGGGCCAGACCTGGCGAGTGCGGTTTGCCTCGCCGGTGGTGGGGCGACATCGGTATCGGACCGTGTGCTCCGACGAGACGAATGCGGACCTGCACGGACAAGAGGGCGAGCTGGAAGTGACTGAGTACGAAGGAGAGAATCCGCTGCTGCGCCATGGTCCGCTGCGCGTGCACGAGAGCAAGCGCTATCTCGAGCACGCCGACGGGACACCGTTCCTCTGGCTGGGCGATACGTGGTGGATGGGGCTGACGACGCGGATCACGTGGCCGGAGGGCTTTCAGCGGCTGGTGGCCGACCGAGTGGCGAAAGGGTTCTCGCTGATTCAGATCGTGATGGGCCTGTTCCCGGACATGCCGGGGTTCGATCCCAAGGGTGCCAACGAGGCGGGCTTCCCGTGGGAGCCGGAGTATGCGCGGATCAATCCGAGCTATTTTGACATGGCGGACCTGCGGATCGCGCACCTGGTGGACCGGGGGCTGGTGCCGTGCATCGTGGCGTGCTGGGGGTACTACCTGCAATTTGCGGGGGTCGAGGTGCTCAAGCAGCACTGGCGGAACCTGGTGGCGCGGTACGGGGCCTATCCCGTGGTGTGGTGCCTGTGCGGAGAGGTGGACATGCCGTGGTATCTGGGTGAGCGCGGCGATGAGGTGCGCGAGAAGCTGGTCACCGGCTGGAGCGAGATCGCCGCGTACCTGCGGGAACTGGACCCGTACGGACACCCGATCACGGTGCACCCGGGGGGCGGGCGGACCGGGAGGATGCAGTTGAAGGAGGAGCAACTGGTTGACATTGACATGCTGCAGACCGGGCATGGGATGGGCGCGCTCAGCAGCATGGTGGACCTAATCGTGACGGCGAACGAGCGGGAGCCGCGAATGCCGGTGGTGAACGGGGAGCCATGGTACGAGGGGATCATGGGGACCTGCTGGCAGGATGCGCAACGGTATGCGTACTGGGTGAACATGCTCAGCGGAAGCTGCGGACACACCTATGGGGCCAACGGGATCTGGCAGTTTGCGACCGAGGAGGAGCCGTGCTACAGCGTCACAGGGTCGTGGGGGAGCGGGACGTGGGAGGAGGCGGCGCAATACCCGGGCTCGGGGCAGGTGGGGGCGAGCAAGCGGGCGCTGGAGCAGCTCCCCTGGTGGCTGCTGGAGCCGCATCAGGAGTGGGTGGAGCCTCATGCCACCAGAGAAGACCCGGCGCTGCCGTGGTGCGCCGGCATTCCGGGGGCCCTGCGGGTCATCTACCTCCCCGGGCCGGGCTGGGCGGCACGCACGACGAGGCAGCTCAAGGTGGTGAGCCTGGAGGCCGGCAGCAAGTACGAGGCGCGGTGGCTCAACCCGCGAACGGGCGAAAGCCGGGCGGTGGAAGGCCCGGCGCCCGCGGCGCCGGAGTGGAGCCCGCCGCCGGTGACGCGGTTCGCGGCGGTCCCGAGCCGAGAGGACTGGGTGCTGGTGCTGGAGGACCGGGAGAAGCTGGCGCAGATGGATTGACGACCGGAGACCAAAGCGCCCGAGATGGACAGTGAGACGCCCACCCGAAGGGCCCAACGCGACCGGCCTGCGGACGGAAGTTGCGCACAGACTGCAAAGCCGGACCGCTGTGATGCATTGGGAGGACTGCAGACGAGGTACATTACCGGGGCGATCATCCTGTTGCTCACGTGCCCGCTGGCGGCACAGGGGCTGAAGCGGACCAAGGGCTATTCGGCGAAACCCTCGCGAACCGCGGAGCCTGCCGCGTGGCAGAGCTACGTTCAGGTTCGTCTAAGCTCGCCCCAGGGCAAGAACGACCACATTTCCCTGCGTCGGTCGAAGCTGATCGGGCGATATGGTCTGGCGCGGGGCCTGTCTGCCCGGATCCAATTGCTCTACAAGTCAGGCAATGCGAGTGCCACCGACGAGCACCTATATCTTCAGGATGCCAGGTTGATGCAAAGGTGGGGCGCCACGCGTCTGACGCTGGGGGTGTTCAAGCCTCCGATGGGCATGGAGCGTTTCACCAATGACTATCGGCTGGATCTTGTGGACCGGACTCAGGCCACTGACCGACTAATCCCCGCGGGGAAGCTGGGGGAATCATTAGCGCGCGATCTGGGACTGCAGATTGAACGCACCACCGGGAGCGGCCGAGTATGGTGGGCGCTGGGAGCTTTCGGCGGCGAGGGAGCCCGTGGCGGTTTTCACTGCAACGGCCCGTTGCTTTGCGGCTGGGTCACTTGGCGTCCTCCCGTATCCGGCACCCTGGACCGGCTCAAGCTGGGGATCGCAGCCGCGACGCGCCGCGACCAGGACATCAACTTCACGGGACAGCTCCCGGGCTCTCGGGCTGACGGCTACGACCACTTCTCCGGACGGGACACGCGCTGGAACATACAGTTCGCGGCGGCGAAGAGCAAATGGCGGTCGCGCGCCGAGTATTTCTCGGCGCGCTATGAGGCGGACGGCTCACTGCGCTCTCGTGACGCCAGTGGATGGTATCTGCAACTGGCCAGGGACCTGACCAAGCGATGTACGGTCGCGGCTCGAGTCGAACGGTTCGATCCGTACGACGACCATGCCGACCACCGGGAGGTAAACCTGACCACGCTGGGCCTCACCTGGCGGTTGCGGGACTACCGTCGCCAGGTGCAGCTCAACTATGTGACCGGCCACCGAGGGCTGGACCAGAGGTTCTCGGCGTGGGTAGTGCAGCTTCAATACTTCCCTTAGGGCCCCATCGGGCGACACGCAGAGGTCAAGAGGGGACGGGGCCAGTGAAGAGCTGCGGTGCTGCTTCCGTCGGTCTGCCGCTCCGCCGTGACGACAAGCTTGACTTGCGCGGAAACGTTCGCCTATAATCGTACATGCACGTCATGTCGGCGCGTGGCTATGATGTTGCGTGAGGAAGTGATTCGCTTGCCGAAGCGAGTGACGGTGGCGGCAATTATCGCTCTAGTGGCCGTGGTCGTGGCCGGAGTAGTGCTGTTCATGCCGACGCTGAGGGCCCAGGAGCCACCGATGGCGCCGGCGCCGGGCGTGGGGCCGGGAGGCGGAATGCCGATGGAGCCCGGGATGCCCGGAGCAGGGGGGATGCCGGGGATGCCCGGAATGCCGGGGATGCCCGGAGCGGGCGCCGGCGCGCCGGCGGCGCCGGCCCAAAAGGGCCCGACGCCGCCGGGATGGCAGAAGATGCCGGAAGACATCACCATGACGTACCCGGAGTTTCTGGCACAGGAGGGTCTGCCCAACAACGTAGCGATCCCGGAGTTCTACTTCACTCACAAGCGCACGAAGAATGCCTGGTATCAAGTGCGGCAGATCTACGAGGAGCCGGCGGCCCTGGCCGCGGCGGAGGCGCAACCGGGCGGCCGGCTGGCGAAAGCGGCGCTGAAGGAGCTGGCAGTCAAGCAGAATGAGATGGACGCGATGCGGGAACTGTACGAGTACGCGGTGGAGCATTGCTTCTGGTTCGAGGTCGGCTACCCGCAGATCCAAACGAACGCCAACGACCCCCTGTCAGTGGATATGGACATCCCGGTGGTCATGCATGCGTGCAAGAGCTTTCCTGATCGGATGCTGCGGAAGCTGAAGAAGTTCGACCACGCGGACCCGCGGGCCGGGCGGCGAGAGACGTTCAGCTTTATCACGTACCGAGGCGGCTTTTACCACCCAATTCACCTGCAGCTCTGCCCGGAGGCAATCGCGACGTGGAACTCGTTGTGGCCGTCCAATCAGGTCGAGCTGACGCTGTATTCATCGGACGGAACAGTGATCGCCCGGGCGACGACCGGTGCGGGGCATACGGGCGCGACACCGTGCGAGATGGTGGAGCAGCCGGAGATCAATCGGCTGCCGCGGCATCGGCTGGTGTGGCCCACGGAGGACAATACGTTCGAAGGCGGACGGCTGAACCTGGAGTACAAGGAAGGCTGGTACTTCAACTTCAGCTTCAACATCGGCACGCAGCGGCTGGGAGATCTGGACTACGCTCACGTGCGGCTGCTGGGCCAGGGCGCCTCAAGCCCGGAGTTCCAGGGCGTCTCGACCAAGAGCGGCCGGTCGCTGCAGGCAATCGCCCTGGCGGCGCAGTAGCCGGGCCAGGTGTGGGCCGCGCGAGCAGCCGCTTTGACGAGGAAGCAAGTGATGAACCACGGAGGCCCGGGTAGTCGGGCCTCCGCTTCAGTCGGCGGCACACGGGTTGCGCCGTAGGATCATGGTTTGGGCTGGAGGTTAGCAAAGCATGGGCGTTGTGCGCAATTGTCCGAAATGTGGGGCCGCGATTCAACCGACCGATCTGGTGTGTATGGAATGCGGCGCGGACATCGTGGCCGAGAGGAAACGCATCCAGGAGGAGGCCAAGAAGGCGAAGCCGGCGACCTTTGGGCGCCAGAAGGGCGCGACGATGGAGCGGCTGGCGGCCCGCGGGGTGGTGGTGGCGGGGGAGACGTCGGAGGCCACGCGGATGCGGGGCTTCGACCGGCAAGAGGCGGACCGGCTGAAGAAGGAGCAGCCCACGGCGTACGCAACGGCCGCGATTGCGCTGTGCGTGGGTTTGGGGTTCGCCGTGATGGCCGTGTCCGGCCTGAAGACGGCCGGGATGGAGAGGCTGAAGGAGCTGTCGCCGGCCTCCGTGCGCAGCCTGGGCTGGGGCGTGGCTACGGATCCGGCCGTGTCGGGCGTGTGGTTTCTGGGCATGACGATCTCGATGGGCCTGTGCTTCGCGGGGCAGCTCGTGCGCGGGCTGAGAATCGGTCACTCGGTGGCACTGGTGGCGGCGGGACAGAAGCCGGAGATCGTGGGGATTAGCGCGGCGACGAAGTTCGGAGTGCTGCTGTTCGGGATCTTCTGCCCGCCACTGGGGATCATCTTCGGGATCGGGCTGATGATCGGTGGGGACCCGGAGAGCAAGGCCCTGGGCTCCATGACGCTGTGGATCAGCATTGTCGCGCTCGTGGTGATGGCAGCGAATATGCTGTGGGGACTGGCGGCGACGAAGCTCAAACCGGCGCCGAAGCCGAGCGGCGGCACCGTGCCGGAGGAGGAAGCGCGGGCGCTGTGGTACGCAGTGGTGGGGCTGGTCGGATGGCGGCGGCTTATCCTCAGTGGGAAGTAGAAGTGCGGGCCGGATGGGGCCCCTGCGTCTTGCTAGCGCAATCCGCCAGTCCCCATTCGGCCCCTCCTCGTGGGAGTCACCGTCGCCAGCGGAACAGGCGTGAGCCGCGGGCGAAGTAGAGGTTGGAGTTGCTGTCCGCGGCGAGGAATTTGCCGCCTTCAGCGGCCAGGACTGTGGCGGTACGGGCCTCCGGATCAATCTCCACCAGCGTTTTGCCGTTGATCCCGCAGAGCTTGCCGTTCGGAGCCAAGATCATCCAGCCCAGAGCGCCGGCCGGGCAAGGGAAGCGGGCGACGATGTTCAATTCGGTCGGCGAGAAGACGGCGATTTCGTCGCCGAGGCTCAGATAGAGCAGCTTGTCGGGGCCGACGGCCATGGCTGACACAGGTTGCTGCTCCTCGTGGACCTTCTTCCCCGTTTGCGGATCGAAGACGAAGAGCAGGCCGCCGCCGGCGCCGTAGACGTAGCGGTCATCGGCGGCGACATGGTGTACCGCGCCGCCGGGCACGAGGTCGGTCCAGACGGTGACCCGGTCAGTGGCAGTGTTCCAGCGCGAAAAGGCTCCGGTGGGGCCGGAGTTATAGGAGGGGATCGAGCCGACATAGACGTTGTGGTCGGGGCCCTGGACGATGCAGCGGGTGCGGTACTGGCCCTGGCCGATGGGGCCGCGCTCGCGAGGATTGGAGTCGGCGGCGATTCCGGGCTGCCAGGGGCGGGAGGGGTCGTAGACGGCCAGAATGGCGCGGGCGTAGGCGCCGATGTAGATCTTGCCGTTGCGCCCGCAGCAGATGCTGTCCACCTGGCCGCCACCGCGAATGACTTTGCCCAGATCAGTTAGGTCCCCCGTCTGGGGATTGCAGCGGAAGAGATGCTGGTTGATGTAGGTGCTGCCGTAGATCATTCCGTCGGGCCCGGAGGTCAGCGTGAACAGGGCCATGCCGTCGCGGGCCTCGGCCAGGCGCTCGCGGTAGAGGGCCTTCTTCTCTTGCAGATCGTAGAGCACGTAGTCTTGATCGTTGATGGCGTGGACGAAGCGGCCGTCGGCGACGAGCTCGCACTGGCCGAGGTTCCGGGCGAGCAAGGTGACCTTGTCGGCCTCCACATCGTAGTCGTATAGGCTGCCGCTGGGACTGCCGTAAAGGTACGCGTGGCCTGCGGGCGCGCCGGCGCAGTTCATCCACATGAAGTCGCCGGGCGGGTGCTGGAGCGTGCGGACGACCTCGCAGGTATCAATGCGGTACACGAGCAGGACGCCGGCATAGAGCACTGAGGCGAAGACGTAGTCGCCGTTGGCCTGCAGGCTGTAAACGCTGGAGTTGCCGTGATACTCCTCGGGCAGCACCTCGCGCTGGGAGCCGTCGCCGGGGTTGTAGACGATCAGGTGGGCGCGGGTTCCCAGGCCGGCCCAGACCCGGCCGAGGCGATCCACGCAGACGCTGCGGACGTACTGGACATCCTCGCGGAGGCGTCCGAGGTCGCGCAGGACGCCGGTGGCCGGATCGAACTCGATGAGATTGGCCTGCGGGTAACAGGCACCGTAGATCTTGCCGTCGGGGGCCGTGGCGGCGTCCCAAATGTACTGGACACCGAACTGGGCGCCGCCGAGACTTTCGAGCGCTTGGTCGCCGGGTCGGTAGCGGTACAGATTGCCGGGTCCGACTCCGCCGAGGTACAGGGCGCCATCCAGGCCTTTGGTCAGGCCGTAGCCTCCGGCGGAGCCGACGGGGAGGGCGACCTTCTCGCCGGTGGCGGCGTGGTAGCCGATGAGTTGACTGCCAGTGGTGGAATAGTAGGAGATGTAGAACATGTCCGGCGTGCCGCGGGGCCCCCTGGCGAGCACGCCGTGGCTGTTGCCGAAGACCACGGCCTTGATCGGGATGCCCAGGTCTTCGACGGTTCCGGCCAGGGCAATGGAAGCGCAAAGCAGCGGGAGGGCGAAGTCGAGTCGGAACATGGGGGCATCGCTCCTTCGAAGGCGGAGGGGGTCCTTCGCGTTGCTCAGGCAAGGTCCTTCTCGTACCAGTACAGCGTGTGCCAGGAAGGCCAGTCCGAGTCAATGAACCCGTGCTTCTCGAGGCGAGGCAAGAGGTCTTCGCGGCCGCGCTCGAGTTGGAGGCCGATGAAGCGGGCGCCGCGTTGAGAGGCCTCGTGGGCCAAGGCAGCGGCCAGGACGGGATAGAGGGCGTCATCGGCGGCGTACCAGAACTCGGTGGCGAAGAGGTCGTAGGCCGGGGGGTGAGCGGCGTGGTTGAGGCCGCCGATCTCCTCCAGGGCGCGAGGTCCGGCGACGAGCAGGGCCTTCAGCCGGTGGCCGGACCGGGCTAGCAGGCAGAAGCCCGGGCCGTACCAGCGGTAATAGGCTTGCAGGAAGCGACAGGCGACATCTTCGTCCAAGGCCCGCAGGGGGTGCTTGAGGTCATCCGGTTGGGCGAGAGAGAACCGCGGGTCGGAAACCGGGGGGCAGGAATGGCCGCAGATCTCCTTGATGAGCTTGTGATCGGCGCCCAGGGGGTGATAGCCGTGCTGCTCATAGAAGCGGGCCGCGTAGACGGTGGCCAGTCGGACGCGCGAGAGCTCCTCCCGGCGCGCCCGGTCTTCCAGGACCGCCAGCAGCTTGCTACCCAGGCCCTTGCGCTGGCATTCGGGGCTGACGGCGAGGTGCATGATGCTGACGGAGGCAGTGGCTGGATGGGGTTGGCCGACGATGTAGCCTTCGAGGCGAGCGCCGCGGACGGCTTTCCAGCCCCAGTCGGGGTGCCGTTGTAGAATGGGCAGCAGATAGCCTGCGAGTTGGGCAGGCTGGCGGGCGGGCAGCTCCCGAAAGCTCTGGGCGGCTAGGCGGATCATCTGGGGCAGGTCGCGGTAGCTCAGAGGTTGGATCTTGCGGGCGGCCATGTTGCAGCTCCTGATGAGGAAGGGCGTGGGCGACGCCGCTACGATGTCCGGCGGCCGGCAGGCGGTAGAGCGATGGCTCGGACGATTCCGTCGCGGCCGGCGAGGAAGAGAAGACCGGCGGCCGGTCCGGAGCGTCCCACCAGGCCGTCAGTGAGGGGCCAGCCGGTGCGTTGGTGCCAGAGTCGGCGGCCGGAGGATCGCTGGAGAAGCACCAGATCGCCGTCAGCGGTTCCATAGACCAGGGCGGCTCCGCAGAGCAGCGGTCCTACAGTCATGCTTCCAGAGTACCGATGGGCCCAGAGGAGAGTCCGCGACGGGAGGGCGGAGGCGTAGATCGTATCGTCGTTGGCGCACCAGTAGACTATGCGCCCGTCGGAGCACAGGGGGCGACGTATGGGCCCGCGGCCGCGGGACAGACCGAGAGCGCGGCCGTCGGCAGCTCCCAAGAAATGGAGGATACCGTTGTCGGAGCCGACGATGAGCGTGTCGGCCACCAGCAGCGGCGGGACGTAGATCGGCGCGTCGGCTTTGTACGGCCGCGCCCAGACGGGCCGGCCGGTGGCCCTATTCAGGGCATAGACACAGTGATCCAGCGAGGCCACGAAGATGCGGCGGTCATCGGCGGCGACCGCGGCGGCGATGGGCGCGCGAGGTCCGGGCGGCGCAGTGTCGCTGCCGCCGCCGGGGGGGCCGTTGGGGCTGCCTTCGAACCGCCAGAGCGGCAGGCCGGTGCGGGCGTTGAGCGCGTAGAGCAGACCATCATCGGTGCCGACGTACACGGCGCCGTCCACGACGACGGGCTGGGCCTCGACAGGGCCCGTGGTGCGGTACTCCCAGAGCTGGTGGCCGTCAAGCGCGTCCAGGGCGCGAATGCCGCCGTCCTCGGCGCCGACGATGAGCGCTTCGGCACTGGCTGCCGGCTCCGATTTGGTGGAGAAGGGAAGCTGCGCGGGTCCCGGCCACTGAGTGTGGCCGCGGCGCGCGTGCAGGGCGTCAACGCGGCCCTGTTCCCAGGCAACGTAGAGGGTCTTGCCGCGGAGGGCCAATCTGGGGGTGCCGGCATGGCCGAGATCGAACTGCCAGATCAGCTCGACGTGGTCCCGGGGCCAGCGCAGGAAAAGGGCGAGGCCGACCACGAGGAGCGCAACGACGGTCAGCAGAAGCCGGCGGCGGTAGAGGCTCAGCCGCTTGGCGCGCCACACGGCGCGATAGTCGTATGCTGCCGTATCCATGATGATGAACGCGCCGGACAGAACGGAGGCCGGCGCGCGGGGAATCGTAACTTGAGTTTATCATATCGAGCGCGGAGTCGCAACCGACGAGGTAAGGACGACTGCGGGCCGGATGGGGCCCCGACCCCGTCACGGCCCCTCCAGCCTAGGCCCATAGCTCATTCGGCCCCCCTCAGGTCGCGCAGAACTCACGTTGTAGTACTTGAGGTGGTTTCATAACCTCAACGACAAACGGCAATCGCGCCTGAAGGCGCTCTATGTTATCCTACAGGGGTTATGAAACAGCTTCTGGTCACGGCCTTCGGCTATTGCGCCGCTTGCGTCAGCAGGTCGGCATTGCGGCTGAGGAAGGAGCCGATGCGGAGGCGGCGGTTCTCGAGGGCGTTCGGCTGGTCGGTGTACTCCGTGAAGGACTTCGTGAGGGGCGAGAGGTCCAGGAGCTTGCGGCCCTCCCGGGCCAGTTTCCTCTTCCCAAGTTTCTCGCAGCGTTGCACGAGCTGCTCCAGCAGACGGAAGTAGTCGAAGTCCTCGATGCCGTCGCGGCAGAGCTCCCAGCGGATGGAGTTGATGGGACCGTAGCGCCCCTCGGCCAGTTCCTTCCGGGGGTAGAACATCGAGCCGTCGCCGTTGCCGCCCGGATAGGTGAGCGGGTTCTCCCAGGGGTTCTCTTTCCAGTAGGTGGTTTGCCAATAGAGGAAGCCGGTCATGTTCTCGGCGAAGCACTGCCAGAAGACGATGCGGTGATCGGTGCCGGGGTAGTCAATGCCCCAGATGTTGGCGTAGGGCTTCTGGGCGGAGATGCAGACGTAGTCCCAGATCTCGTCGCCGGCCCGGCGGCGGGTGTCCAGGAATTCGCGGTCGAAGCAGTCGCTGTGGGGCACCCAGATGTCCACGAAGCCGGCGAGGTCGGCATACTGCGGCTTGCCGGGCTCGTGCGGGCGAGTGGCGCCGTACCCGAAGGTGAGCAGGATCTTGAGCCGGGGCGCGACCTTGTGAATCAGCCCGAAGGCCTGCTTCAGCTCGGGGAAGTACTGCTTGCCGGGCTCGTCCACGATGTACAGATAGCCGATCCGGTCCCAGCCTTTGGCGACCATGTGGGCCTCGGTCTGCCGCAAGATCTCCTCTTGCTGTTTGAGCTGCTTGGGGTCCTCTGTAAGCGTGACCTTGCCCCAGCCGCGGGCGACTCGGCACCAGGGCATGTTGAAGGCGGTCAGGCCGTGGTCCAGGAGGAAGGAGATCTCCTCGTCGAACTCGGTCCAATCCATGGTGACTTTGCCGTCATCGGCGACGGTGATCCGGGGTGAGACGATGTTGGTCGGCGAAGCGCGGTGCCGGAGCAGGTTGAGGCGATAGGCGCGCAGGATCTTCCGGCGCAGGGCGAAGTCGCCGGCCTCGAAGCCCGGGTTGGGGCAGAGGTTCTCGCCGGGCCGGTCCTCCGATTCGATCGTGACGTCGTCAAACCAGACCTGGCCCGGACGGCGGAGGCCGAAGTACAGGCGCGCGGTTCCTTCGTCCCCCGTGGTCATGGTGAAGTGAGCCTCGGTCCACTGGTCGGAGGCCTTGAGGCCTACTCCGCCGCCGGCGCCGCCCAGCGCCGAGCAGTAGGCGCCGTTGTCGGGCACCCCGGTGGTGCGATAGAAGAACTTGACGGAGTACTTGTGCTTCGGGGCGAGCTTCAGCGGCGGGTCGTGGTAGTAGCAGGCGCGGGGCGCCTCGTGCGTGCCTTTCTCGGCTCGCTCGCAGTCAATGCGGATGGAACGCCGGCCCGTGTGTTTGACCCGGGTGTCGAGGGCCCCCTCAAAGACGCCCGAGCCGAAGTAGTTGGCGATGCCGCGGATGTCGGCGCCGGTCCACGTGCCGAAGTGGTAGCCGGAGGGGATGTTGGGCGCGGGTGGCAGGCCGTAGCGGCTGAGGATAGAGCCTTCGCTGAGGCCAAAGGAGGTGCGGAGGAAGCTGGCGCGCGGCAGCTCGAAGTCGAAGACGCGGAGCAGCACCGGGTACGTGGCGGGCTCTTCGCCGGCGGGAGCAACGGTGATGGCGCCCTCGTAGGTGCCCGCCGGCGTATTGGGCGGCACGTAGTAGGTGATCCAGAAGGGCCGGCAGCCGGAGGCCTCGATGTCCACGGGGTGGTTGTCGAGCAGGGGATCGGCATACAGTCCGGGCGGGGCGCCGGAGCGGCCGGAGGGCTGCTTGATGTTGACGAAGCCGACGACGTTGACGGTGACGTTCTCGGCGGGGATCGAGTGCGGGCCGGACTTCAGCCCGGAGGCCCGGACCTTGACCTGGTGGAGGTCTTTCTCGAGGGGCACAACGAGAAGCTGGAGCGGCTCGTACTCGTTCCGGGCGGCGGAGAGGCTGACGGCTTTGGTGACGGGATGGCCCAAGGAGGAATTGGGGCCGCGCTTGCTCATCGTGCTGACGGAGCAGACGGCATAGGACGTGGGGCGACCGGCCTTGTGCATGGCCGCGGCGAGTTCGACCTTACCCGCGAGGCTGTGCAGCCGGTCCAGATCGGCCACGAGGCGATTTAGCTCGGTCTGGATCTCCCGCAGCCGGGGCATCGCAGCGGCCCCGCGGAGCTGCTCGCCGATGGCGGTGAGCGCCTTCCAACAGCGGCGGGTCCGGGCTGCCGTACGGCGGCCGAGCGAGAAGCGGTAGTCGCTCAGCGAGTGGAACAGGCAGTCGGCGCGCTCGGCGTTGAGCTCGGCACGGGAGGCGAGGGTCCGGCGCACGTGTGGCGCGAGGTCGAGATCAAGGCCGGAGAGCGTGCCGAAGCGGTCGGGATCGTGGAAGCCGGAGGCCATGGGGGCCCAGGAGCTGATTTCGCCGTGGGGCCGCTCCTCGCGGCAGAGGTTGAGGCCCCAGGTCGGGGTGACGTCGGCGTCGAGCTCGAGACGAGCAAGCGGCACGGCCAACTCCACCGTGTAGCCCGTATCGGTTTTCCGGGCCGCCGCGCCGGCCTTGGATTGCCAGGAGATGTCCTGGCGCAGTTCGTCCTGGAGCACGCCGGCGGCGTTGACGATGAGATGGTAGTAGCGCGAGCGATCCGGGAAGGGAGCGAGGAAGACCTCGACGCAATCATCGTGATAGACGCCGCCATCGGGCCGGGAGATCTTCGTCTGGATCTGGGCGGGCCGGTCTTCACGGCAATCGAAGGCGAAGAACAGGGCGTCGTCGGTGAAGGCGACGCGGGCGGCGGTTGCCTGCGTCGGGGATTCGCCGGACTTCAGGAGCTTGAAGTCGGCGACCGGCGGGATCTGCTGCCAGCAGGCATCTGAAAGGCGGCCGTCAATCCGGGGCGGGGTCGGCACGCGGGAGGCTTGCAGACTTGGCGGCGCGGCGAGCGCGCCGGCTGCGAGGATGAGGGCGGCACAGAACACCGCCGCTGGAATCAAGGATCGGCGAGGGGAGGCGAGCATGGCTATTCCTCCGGAGAGGGCTCAGGTTCGGACTCGGTGTGGGAATTGCGCAGGTCCAACATGGGGATATGTTGCTGATACTCGACGAAGGCCGGCTCAGCGGTCTCGCGGAGGCGCTGAGTGAAGTCGGCGATGCGTCGGGCCTGGACGGCGATGGCGTCGAGCGAGGCCTGGACTTCGGCGTTATCGGGGTCCACACGCTGGCGGATGACCTCGACATGAGTCAAGATCGAGGCCAGCGGATTGTTGATCTCGTGGTTGGCGCCCATGACCGTGCCGACGATGGCGCGGAGCTGGAGCTGTCGCTCGCGAGCGGCACGCTCGGCCAACTGGGCGGAAACGTCGCGGCCGACGCCCATAGCGCCGCGGAAGCGCCCGCTACGGTCGTGGAAGGCCACACGGCTGATCTCGAGAGGGACAGTTTCCCGGGATCCCTTCTTGACGAAGTCGAGAGTGATGACCGTAGTGTGGCCGGGTATATGACGCCCTTCCTCAAACATTTGCTCGGCACGGCGCGCGCTTTCGGGCGTCATGAAGTCGCTAAAGGGGCGTCCAATCATCTCGTCGGGGTGGTAGCCGAGAACGTCGTGGACGCGGTGGTTGACGAACACGAAGCGGCCCTCGGCGTCGGACTGGAGAACGAGATCGTTGGCGTACTCGACGAGGGCGCTGTAGCGGGCCTGGGAATCCGCCAGACGAGCGAGGGCCAGTTCGAGTTGGCGATTGTGGGCCCGGTGGAAGGCATCGGCGGCCAGGCGGCAGAGCCGTGCGGTGCCGAGGGCCAGGGCGGTGTGAGAGAGGCGGATCTCGTCGGACAGGCGATCGGCATCAGCGTAGAAGTGGTCTATAACGGCGGCAATCTCGCCGCAAAACAGGCCCGCGATGTCCATGGCCTGGGCGACGGTGACATTCAGGCGCGGCGCCAGACGGGCAATGTACTGCAGCCAGGCGGTAAGCGGTTCTTCCCGGTCCTGCAGCAGGCACTCGAGGCCCCATCTGACCGCTTGGTCGGCGGGTAGACGGCGGGCGATACGAGGAGGGAGAAGGGCCTGCTTGGTGATCGCGTCCAGCCAGCGTTGAGCGATGGCCGGCTGCTCGGCACGAAGGTGGGCGGCGAGGTCCGGGGGGAACTGGGTAGCTGAGGTAGGGTTAGTCGGCATGAGATCGCTCACCGCGCGCGCGGATGTGCGGTATCGTAGACTTCCCGGAGACGCGCACGCGAGACCTGGGTGTAGATCTCAGTAGTAGTAAGATCGGCATGTCCCAGGAGCTGCTGAATAACGCGCAGGTCGGCGCCGCCGTCTAGAAGGTGAGTGGCAAAGGAGTGCCGCAGGACGTGGGGCGATACGGGACGCTCCAGGCCCGCGGCGACGGAGTAGCGGCGCAGCAGCTTCCAGAAGCCGGCTCGCGTGTATCGTGTTCCCCTGTTCGTGAGAAACACGGCATCATCCTGCCGCCCGCTGCGGACAAATCGCCCGCGAGCGGTTTCAAGGTAGCGGCGGACGAGGGCCGCAGTGCAGTCGGCGACGGGGATCAGGCGTTGTTTTCCGCCCTTGCCGATGGTGTTAACGATCCGGGCCGGGAGGTTCAACTCCTTGAGCTCGAGGTTGACGAGTTCGGAGACGCGGAGGCCCGTGGCGTAGAGCAGCCAGATCATGGCGGCGTTCCGGAGGCCCTCGGGGGTGGAGGTATCGGGGGCCGCCAGGAGCCGGTCCACTTCTTGGCGCGAGAGCGTGTGCGGCAGGCGACGGCCGGGCTTGGGGAGGTCAAGATCGACTGCGACGTTCTGGTCCAGGATGCCTTCGCGCACCAGGAACTTGTGCAGACCGCGGAGGCTGCTGAGCTTGCGGGCGACGGTGGTGCGGGCCCGACGCAGCCGGTAGAGCTGCTCGACGAAGACGCGGACGTCCTCCGGGTCCGCGTCGGCAAAGCGCCACTTGTTTCGGCTCTGGAGAAAATGGCGCCATTGGTCCAGGTCGCGGCGATAGGCGGCGACGGAGTTGCGCGCCAATCGGCGCTCGACCAGCAGGTAGTCCAGATAGGATTCGATGAGGCGCTGCATAATGTGCTGTTGTGTGAATCAGTCGGGTTCCGCTCGGCCCGAAGCTGAACAGGCACCTCTGCGGAGCTAGACCTGCAGGTCGCGCCGAAAGGCCTCTTCGACGAGCAGCAGATCGCGCAGGGAATCGGCGCCCGAGGAGGCGGGCTCGCGGTTCTCCCGAAGGCAGTCCAGGAAGTGCTCGGCCTCGTTACGGAAGGCCCAGGACCAGGGCGCGATCGGCTCCAGGTACTGCTTCGCGTCACCTGCCTGGTAGAGTCTAACCCTTGCGGGGACTTCGCGCAAGAGGGGCGGAGGCGTGAGCAGCTCCAACTTGCCGCGCTCGAAGTAGAGCTCGGTGCGTTCATGCCAGGCATGGGCGGACATCATGCCGACTTCGAGGGTCACGGTAACACCGTCGGCGTCGAAAATGATGACCCAGGCGGCGCGGGACAGATCAGCATGTGCCACGGTGAGGTCGCGGTCCAAGAGGAAGCGGACGAGGTTGATGTTGTGGCAATAGACGTTGTTCAAGCGATTGAAGTCGGCGCGGCGGTCGGCCGGCAGCCAGTCGGGCGGGCCGGTGGCGGGGAGGTCGGGATAGGGCTCGTCAGTGGTAATCGCGGGGCTCATGCCGGTGATCCAGTCGCCGCCAAAGCACTCGGCTCGCACAAAGGTGAGAGCGCCGAGTTCGCCGGAGGCAAGGAGATCGTCCAGGAGGGCCTTCGCTCGGCGGACGCCCTCATCGTAGCGTTTCATGTAGGCGATCATCAGCTTGGCGCCGCCGGCCCGGGCCGCCTGGAGCATCCGGCGCCCGGCCTCGGAGTTGGTGGTCATCGGCTTTTCGAGATAGACGTGTTTGCCCGCGGCCAGGAGCGTGCACGCTAGCCGGGCGTTGAGGGTCTCGCGCGCGATGGCCGCGACGGCCTGGATGTCGTTGTCGGCGGCGAGTTGCTCCACGGAATGGTAGATCTTCGGGATCTGATGCTGCTCCGCGACGAGTTTCGCCAGGCGGGGACGCGCCTCACAGAGGGCAAGGACCTCGCACTTGTCGGACTGGAGGAAGTTCGGCAGGTGGGCGCGCTGGCCGCACTTGTCGGACTGGAGGAAGTTCGGCAGGTGGGCGCGCTGGCCCATGAAGCCACAACCGAGAAAGCCAAGGGCGACCTTTGTCATGAGGGATCACCAGAGGAGGGAGGATAGGGCTGTCTTCGGCATCAGGAGGTCTTGGCCTTCATGGTTGGGTTGGATCGAACGAACAGCAAGAGGCGGGCCGGATGGGACCCCAACCCCATCGCGGCCCCTCCGACCTGGGCCCGTGCTCCATCCGGGCCCTCCAGTGCGGCTGCTGCAAGGGTGACGGAACAGCTTCTAGCCAGTGCCGGCGATCCAGTCGGCGATTTGCTTGTTCGTGGCGCGCCGGGAATGAGCAGTCAACGCGGAGGAGGCGCCGGCGGCGCGGTA
>JALGUG010000462.1 GCA_029820995.1 Candidatus Zipacnadia bacterium | reverse complement strand
TCCTCGCGCTGACCGAGTGAAGAGGGGATGGGGGGTGATGGTTGCTAGGTACAGGGTTGCTAAACGGGGGAACTAGTCTAGGCTGAGGGGCGAAAACAGTGTGGGACGGCCGGTCCGAGGTTGCGGTAAGGGAGAGCCCCAGGATCACCGGGGAGGGGCGGGTGAGTAGAGCTGGAACTCCCAGATGGTCGGACCCTCGATGGCCTCCAGGATGGCCAGCCGGACGTACCGCGCGGTGACGGGATTGAAATTCAACTTGAGCTCGGGTCCGATAGTGGTGCCCTGCGCGATCGGCTTCCAGACGTCGTTATCCTTGACCTGGATCTGAAAGGAGCGCACGCGCTCGAAAGCCTCCTTGATTACCGCGCGGTCAAAGGTGAGGGGAGTTCCGAGGTCAATCTCGAGCCAAGCCTGGTGAGTGCCGGCGTCCGTGGCCCAACGGCTGTCAGGGTCGGCGTCGACCGCTTTGGCCGGGCCGTACTGGGTGGCCATGCGGCGGTAGACATTGGAGGCGGTCGCCGGCTTGTCGAGGTTGATTACGCCTTTCGGCCAGGTGCGCTTCAGGGGGATCTGCCAGGCGGAGGCGTCGAGCTCGAGTACAGCAATCGTGTCTATCGGTTGACGGGCGACCGGCGGCACCTCAATCCGCACGGCCTGGGCTGTTTGACGGACCGTCACGGTTCCCCCGGTGAGTAGGCGGCCGGCAACAATGCGCGGAGCGATCGGCGGGAGTTCGAGCGGCTGCTGGTCCCAGGACAGGATGTGGAGATAGATGCGGTTGTCGCGGCGGGTACTGGCGCCCCAGGGTGCCGGTGCGTATGGCCCACCGCGTGTAGCGTAGATGCTCTGGCCGTTTTGCCGCAGCCAGTCTCCGATCTGCTTCAGGCGGGCGACCTGGCGGGGCTCGATCTCGCCGCTGGGCATGGGCCCCACGTTCAGCAGCAAGTTGCCGTCGCCGCCTGCGCAGCGGACGAGCGTGTGGATGCACTCGGACAGTGACTTCAGCTTGTCGTTGGGCTTCCAGGCCCACTGGCGGCAGATGGTGATGCAGCTCTCCCAGGGCCGATCAAGGCGCACACGGCCGACGCGCTGTTCGGGTGTGTCGAAGTCGCCCGGCAGGCCACCGCGGTTGTTGAGCAGTACCTGTGGCTGCAGCTTGCGGATCTTAGCGAACAGGTCCTCGGAGCGCCAATCCGTGGACTTGCCGCCGAGCCCGTCGAACCAGATGATGTCCACCCGGCCGTAGTTGCGGCACAACTCCTGGAGTTGGCCGTGGAGGTAGCTGACATAGCGCTCGTGGTTGTCGGTGCGATAGTCGGGGTGGTGCCAGTCGGGAGGGGAGTAGTAGAAGCCCAGGCGCAGTCCGGCCTCGTGGCAGGCAGTGGCGAGCTCGGCGGTCAGATCGCGGCCGATGGGCGCGTTGGTGATCTTGTAATCGGTTAGCGCGCTGTCGAACATGCAGAAGCCGTCGTGGTGCTTGGTCGTAAAGACCAAGTATTTCACGCCGGCGGCCTGCGCGATGCTGACCCACTCACGGGCGTCAAAGCGTGTGGGGTTGAAGTGGTGGTAGAGGTTGTCGTAAATATCCACCGGGATCGAGCCGGTGCCGGTTAGCCCGCGGCGCTCGCCGCCGCGCGACCAACTGATCTCAGTACCCTTGAGAGATACTGGTCCCCAGTGGACGAACAGTCCGAACCGTGCCTTGCGCCACCACGACAGCCGGGCTTCGGTCTGTTCGGGTGTCTTGCCGGGTGCTGCGGTGATGAGGAGCAACGCCGCCGCGCCCAGGCACATCGCTCGGGTTCGCAAGGTCACCAACCTCCTCTCGGCTCGTCGCTGTGCTCCGGGCCTGCGCCCATGTTCGTCCAGGTTTCGCCGGGACCTCTAAGCACTCCGCCGAAAGGCCGGCGACCCGCACAGCTTGGTCTTCGCACCCCTCCCAAACTCGTGTGTTATGCTCAGGTCGGCGTGGCTTCGTGCTGTTGTGGCAGGTGTTTGGTTGGTTCGAGGCGAATTTGCGCGCGCTGCTCAGGCGGCACGGCGGTGGGTGGGCGGCCGCCGAAATGCTAGAGGCCTGCGAGGTTGCCAATGCTCGCGCGGGTGGAGTCGGCTGCGGTCTTCGGCATAGATGCGTATCCCGTGACA
>JALGUG010000461.1 GCA_029820995.1 Candidatus Zipacnadia bacterium | reverse complement strand
TGATTACAGCCCAGACAACGCTAACAGCAGCCAGGATGAAGGGCAGCCAGGCCGACCATTGCGAGAAGCCCGGCTCCGTCGCCTCCCAGTTCTCCCGTTGCCTCCGCAGATCGTCGGCCCGCTGTTGAGCGTTCCGTTGTCGCTCCTCGTATCGCCTCAGTTCCACCAGGGCGGTCCGCGCGCTCGTCACGGCCTGCTGACGTGTCTGCAGCACTTGTTCGGGCAGCACCTCTTGCCTCAGCTCATCGCGTCGCTCCTGCGCTTCCGCGGCGGCTTGCTGCGACGCTTCCACCGCCTCTTGAGCTCGCCGATGTTCGTTCTCTGCTCTGTTCATCTCCTCGCGGGCAGCCGCCAGCCGATCCCGCCTCTGCCGGACTTCCTCCCTCGCGCCGATGGATAGATCGTAGCCCTCGAGGCGCTGCTCGTCCCAGTCCGGTCCGATCTCGCGCAGCTCCGCCTGCAGGCGCTCGGCTTTGGCCCGCTCCTCCTGCTCGCGCTTGGGCAGGTCCCCCAGCAGCGCTCGCAGCCGCTCTCGTTCGCCTGCCAGCGCAGCCACTTCCGCGGCGTGCGCCAACAGCGCCTCATCTGCGCGAAGCTGCCCCAATTGCCGCTCCAGTTCCTCGCGCTGGTGGTCAATGCGCTCCACCTCTTCGCTGGCTTTCTCACGCTCCTCATTGAGCTGCTCAAGCCGAGCCACGCCATCCGGCGGGAAGTCCTCGATAACCTCCAAGTCCTCCAGGTCTCGCCGCCTTGCCTGAAGCTCGGTCCACGGCTCCCAGGCGCGCTCCAACTGCGCCAGGTCGCGCACGCGTTGGGCCGCTTCGTCCTGTGCTTGGCGTTTCACCGCAATATCCGCCTGCGCCTGAGTGACTTGCCGGCGCAGGTCCTCGTACTCGTCGGTCCGCTGCTTGATTTCACGCAGCTTCTTCTCGATCTCGTTGTGCTCTTTCAGGCCGCGGTTGACCGGGGTCGCCCTGGCTCGCGGCGAGTAGAAACTCTTGGCCTCCTCGCTCAGCTTCCTCTCCACCTCCGCGACCGATACGCCTCTGCCCAGGCCGAGCGCCGCCCCGAAGATGCGGTCCCGCACCCGGTCCCCTTCCAGCGACCCCACATCCTGCAGCTCGTTCAGGCCAAAGCCGTAGACATTGCAGTAGACCTCTTCCGTGATTCCGCCGAGCAGGTCCTCGAGTACGGAATCATCCAGAGGCGCACCCGTGTCGGCGTCCGTGACCTGGCAGGTCCCGCGAACCCCGCCCTCCGGCACGCGCGTAACCCGGTAGCGTCGCGAGCCGGCCCGCAGCGTCAGACTGCCCCCATGCCGTCCCCCGCGCAGGGGCTCATAGCGATTGTACGTGCCCCGCCGCTCCGGAAAGCCGAACAGCACGGCCCGAAAGAAGGCCAGCAGCGTGCTCTTGCCCGACTCGTTGGGGCCCTCGATGACGGTCAGGCCGGGCGGCAAGTCCTCCACGCGCACGTCATGCCACATCCCAAAGCCGTCCACGTGCCACCGTTCAATCCACATCAGCCGCGCTCACCTCCTCGGGCACCAGCAAGTCCAACAGGCGTTGTTGGGCCGCGTCGAGCCACTGCGTCGGATCCTCCGCTTCCGCCCCAGCGAGCGGCGGCATGTCCCGTCGCCCGAACAGCTCGCCCAGCATCTTCGACAGCTTCCGGCGGGCGTCGGCGTTGGTCCTCACGCGCTCGACCTCGTCGAGCAGCTCGCCCACGAAGGTCCCGCCACGCCGGAGCGCCGCCAGATCTCTGGCCGGCGCCGTTCGCAGGGTCACCGATTGCACCCAGATTGGCGGGTCCTCCACCTCCCCGCGTTCCTGCACGATTTGCTGCAGTTGCTCCTCGCCGATCTGCCGCGCCACGGCATGCCCCGGCCCTCGGCCCACCAGCGACAGCCGAATCAAAGCCGGACGCCCCTCAGCCGCCTCCCGGACCGATGCCAGATGGCCGTCCAACAGGTCCACCAGCCCGTCCTGGCTCGCCACCTCTCCCACATCCAGCTCCTCGACGAACCACCGCACCGTGTCGGTCGCAACGAACTCCAGATCGCTCACGCGACCGCCCTCGACTTCGATCACATAGCATCCATGCGGCCCGGTCTCGCGCGGACTCAGCCCTTGACTGCTCCCGGGGTA
>JALGUG010000151.1 GCA_029820995.1 Candidatus Zipacnadia bacterium | reverse complement strand
CCCACTTGGCGTGGCCGTCCACGAAGCCGACATTGGCACCGCCATTATGGCGAGCATCCACACGCGGGCCATCGGCGCAACCGGACAGCGGGTTGGAGTGCTGGGTACAGCCGCTGGCGCTGGCCGGATTGGTGTTCATGGGGTACTCGAGCAGCCAACAGGTGGTGGCCGGGAACTTGATCTGCGCCAACTGCCGGCCTGTTGTGGCGCCGGTAGTGTTGCACGCGACACCATAGCCTCCCTTGAGCCCGCGCAGCATGGGCAAATGGCCGTAGCGAGACTGGCAATAGCCCTGCGCCGTTAGCCGGACCGGGTTGCCCCAGCTCGGGCAACCGAAGATTTGCTCGTTCTTGACGTATGGTTGTAGCTTTTCCCCCCACATCTCCCGTCCGGTGAGCATCTCGTCGTAGTCTTGGATGTACATGTTCTGCGCCAGGCATAGCTGCTTGACGTTGCTCAGGCAGGAGGTCTGCCGTGCCTTCTCCCGGGCGCGGGCGAAGACGGGGAACAGGATGGCGGCCAGGATCGCGATGATCGCGATCACGACCAACAGCTCGATTAGAGTGAAGCCCGTGCGGCGCATCAGGGTCACCCCCAAGATTAGAGTGTATCTGGTAGTTCGCCGGTTGAGTACTTCCTTCCTCCCTTCCTCCCTGCTTAGGTCGAAATTTTTCTGACGACCACCCAGGGCGGATTCCAGGGCCGGGAGAGGGGGGCGAACGGGAGTTCTAGGGGCCCCATGCGGCCTATTCGAGCTTGGAAGGGGATGACTCTGGGCCGGATACCTCGTGTCCGGTTTCGGTTGCGGCCTCGTATTCGGCCCCTCCTGGTCGTATTCGCCCCCACGACATGCCGAAGTCGTTGAGTGTCAGTTAGCGAGGCGGAACTGGACTTTTTCCCGCGAGCCCTCGAGCCACAGGCCGAGCTCGCCGTTGAGCTCAAGGCGCTGTTCGCCGGCTTGGATCGCGGGAGTGCCGGGCGGGGCCGTGATACGCCAGAGAAACCGGTCGCCGACCTTCATGCCGGTGGCGATGAGCGGAGAGTCCCAGGGCATTGGTTCAAGCGTGAGGCAATTACGCGGTTGGAGGCCGAATTTCGCATTGAGTTCCGCGAGCAGGCTATTGACGAGACGGTCGTGCTTGTCGGTGCGGAATTCCTCCGGTTTTTGGTCTTGGCGCCACATGCCGGGGTTCCAGTACAGGAAGTCTTCCGCCCCGGAGAGGGCCAGGTGGTAGATGAGCTCGGTGTAATAGTCGTTGTCGCGGAAGCGGCTCTGAGCGAAGTTCTTGTGGGAGATCCACGGCTGAAACGGGTCGTCGCTGGAACGCATGATGGCGCGCATCGTATTGAGCTGCCAACGCAGGACGTCAAAGGGGCCGTCGCCGTACGGGCGGTCGCCCGCGAGCTTGCGGCGGGCGAGCTGGCCGATGTGGCCGTAGAAGGCTTTGGACTGATGGGTGCCACAGTGGCTGATGCTCCACTGGAGGTGCCCATTGAGATCGGGCACCGCGTTCTCGCGCGTCATGATGTAGCTGCCGTAGTTGGAGCATTTGACCTGCGGGTACAGGTTGCGCACGGGGTCAAAGACGGCCGCATCCACAGCCCGGTCCTTGAGCTCGCCGGCCAGGGCGTTCCACTGGAGGTACAGCCCGGTGCCCAGGTCGGCGATCCGAGCGAGTTCGTCCGTGCCCATCTTCCGGCACAGTTCGGCGCTGCGCGGGTCGGCGGCGATGGCAGCCAGGCGCTCGGCACGCTGTCGGCGCATGTGCCAGTTGCTGTAGCCGCCCTCGTAGTCCAAGATCAGATAATCGCAGCGGCCGCCAGCAGCCTGGAAGGCGGTGAAGAACTTCTGGACGCGCTCGCGCACGGTAGCGATGCCGTGATCGGGCCAGACCCCGAGGTACTCAGTCGGCTGACCGTCCGCGGTTCGGCAGACGTCGGCGGGATTGCTGAGCAGATCGCGTTCCAGGTCCCAGATGAACAGGGCGGCTCGGCCTGACGGCCGCTGCCGGCTCTGGGCGGCGAGTTCTCGGGGGTCACTGTCCCTGCGGACCCAAATCATGGGCGTGATCTCCGCGCAATCGTCGGGTGGCTTGCTCCATGCGAAGGCATGCAAGGGGCCTTGCAAGGCCCGATCGGCGAGGACTTCGGAGGCGAGGAGAGGTATGACCAGCAAGAGCGGGATCGTGGAGAGTCTCATGGGGTCCTCCGGTGGGAGAGTCTCGCGCTAGGGCGTGGTCCGGTCGGTGAGGCCGAAGTCGGTCTCGATGCGCAGGGCGCCGGCGTCCGACCGGACGGTCATGTTCTTGGCTCCGAGTTGCTTGCCCGTGAGCGGCAGTGGCAGCGCGGGCAAGATGTATTCGGCCTGGGGGTTGATCGCCGTGTCGAAGTACGCCTGCACGCGCTTTTTCACACCGAGGAGCTTCTCGACCCAGCCGGGGCAGCCCTTGAGGTTGACACGCTCGCAGCGAAAGGGCAGCTTGAGCTTTTGTCGGCCGCGGACGGTGAGGATCTGTGGCCGGGCGCTGAGGGTCCCCGTGCCGATGAACCGGGAGCGCACTCGCTGAGTGCGCTTCCAACGCCGGGCCGATTGGCGATAGAAGCGATGGTAGATCTCGTATGTGACATCGCAGTGGAGCCGGAGATCAATGATAATCTTGTCGTGGGCGAAGCGGACTTGCGCGTGGGAGGGGCTCTCCAAGATGAAGCGATGGCGTGTGACGCCGCGAAAGGTCTCGCCGGGGAACTTGCCGCAAATGCGCGGAGGCAGCTTGAGCTTCTGGTCGCCCTCGGATACGACCACGGGGTACTTGAGCCGGTCGAGGATCTCGCGGACAAGCTGCTCGCGGACCTCGATAGACATGTGAGCGGGCGGGCGGACGCGGACCTTGAAAGGGAGATCGGCTCCGACGCTTGGCGGTGGCGCCGCTACCACTGCCACGACTACGAGTGTTGCGGCCCAGGGAGGGCATGTGCGGGCGAACAGTTCCGTACAGGCTTTCATAGCTTTCTCCGACCGAAATCGGGCGGGATGCTTTCCGACCGCTGCGTGGTCGTTGGGGCGCACTTAGCCCCTTGGAGCATCAGTAGTCCCTCAGCTTCTCAAACTCATCCAGCATGGCCATGAAGTTGTCGTACTTGGTGCCCACAGCAATGCTGTGGCTGGAGCCGAGGATGAAGCCGCCGCCGGGCTTGCAGTGCTCCATGGCGTAGCGCACATCGCGACGCACGTCCTCGGTCGTGCCGGAGACGAGGTTCTCGACGCGGACGCCGCCCCAGACGGCCATGCGCGGGGTGGTGGCTTGCTTGACCTTGGCGATGTCCATACCTGCTGTGGCCTGAATCGACTGGTAGCAATCCACGCCGGCCTCCACGAACATGTCGAGGATCGCCCAGTTGTTTCCGCAGGCGTGCTGGATGAACTTGAGCCCGTGAGCGTGGGCGCTTTGAGCATTGAACTTGAGACCGGGCAGAAACAGTTCACGGAAAACCTGTGGTGACACGAAGGGGCCGGAACGATAGCCGAAGTCGGTGCCGTTCATGGTGGCGTCCCAGCCGCGGTTGACCCAGTGCTCCTGGGCTTTGCGGGCCCGGGCGATACCGGCCTGCATGGCGCGGCGGACGAGGTCGGGATGCTCGGCGACTTCAACGAGGCCTCGTTCCATGCCGCCGAGTAGGACCTGCTCGGGCGCCTGGGGAAAGGGTCCGACGATGAATTTGTCGTCTTTGAAGATCGGCGTGACGACATCCCAGACTTCGAAGGTGCTCTCATCGGGCGGCGGGACCTGGGGGTCAAGATCGAACTGCTCCGGCTTGAACTGGCGCTCCCAGGTGCGAGGATCATAGACGCAGGTGATGTCGCCGGTGAGGTCGGAGTACTTGAAGATGCGCCCGTCCTGGAATTCCCAGGTGCCTTTGGCGGTTTGGCGGGGCTTTTCGGGCTGATAGCCTTTGGGCGGGACAGTGCACATCATCATCGCGCCGAGGTTGAGGATGTCCATGATGTCGAGCTTGCGGAACAGCTCGGGGATGTCTGCCTTGAGGCTTTCGACGACCTCATCGCGACGCCCCTCCCAGAAGGCGATAGTGGTTTTGGCCTTGGCACGGACGTAGGTTTCCCGGCCGAGGATCTTCTCTACGGTATCGTAGTCAATGGCGAAGTCGCCAATCGGAACCTTGTCGGGTTCCTCGAAGCGCAGTGTCGTGAAGACGCGTTCCTTCGAAGTCATAACAGGTCAAGTAATCTCAGCAAGTCAGCGATCTGACGGCTCGGCGCCGGACCGTTGGGTACGATGCGCAGACCGAAGCAGCGCATCTTCGGAGGCATCCGCCGAACGCCCGCGCTCTACTCAGGCTCCGGCTCGCCCTGCAGCGGGCCAACGGACAGAGTTACGAGCTCCCAGCGTTCGTGGGGGCAAGCGAAAACGCAGAGGCCGATCATCGCCCCTTCGGGGGTCCCGAATTGGCAGGAGGCGAAGGCCATGCGCTCGGCGACGATCACCTCGGACTCAAGTCCCTCATATATCTCCATCGTTTCGGGTGGCAAGTGACCTGTTTCGGGCGGCATCTCCTCGCGTTCCGGGGGCTCCAGGAACCTGACGTGTCCGCTTGGACCGTGCACCATGATGAAGGTGGGACTGATCCGGTCTTGGCCCAGGACATCGGGTGGCACCGGAAAGGGGTTGTCCGGGTCGAACATGCGAAACCACATTAGCATGGCGCGCTTGGCGGTATCCTGCAGGAACTCGACGTCGCGCGGCTCTTGAGACACGGTGGCACCGGCGAACAGAGCCAGAACAATCGGCACGATAAGGCGGCAGCGTGTCATCGGGTGTTCCTCCCCGGGAGCAAATGTACGCGCCCCTTTGTTCGCCGTCCGGTCCCGATAGGCCTGCGAACTGCCTGCCAGGTCAGGGGGCCTGGGGCGTAAGGATCTCGACCTCGCGAATGGCTGTGTTGGCGCTGCCGGGATTCACGGTGAGGACGAGGATGCGAACTTTGCGGGTTCTAATTGGGTTGAATGAGTCCTTCGTGTGGAAGTTGCGGACTTCGTCGCCCCGCCCGTCGGGGTTCTGCTTGTCGGCGCAGTCCACCCAGTGTTCGTCCTGCCAGGCCTGGAGCTTGTAGTGGCCGGCCTTCCAGGGAGCATACCAATGGATGTTCAGACCCGCGACTTGCCTCTGCGTGCCGAGATCTATCTCGAGCCATTCGTTCTGGTTGGTGCGACTGGTCCAGAAGGTGTTCGGGTTGCCGTCGAGGGCGTTCTCGGGCCGATGATCTCCCTGCGGCCACATGGAGGAGCACCGGACGCGTAGGGGCTCGCGGGAGCCCTTGACCTGCATATCGCACAGCAGACGGGTTTGGATGCGGCAGTCGCGCCACTCGTGCGGAGGGAGCAGGACCGGACCGCGGGCGTCTGCCGCTGAGAGCGGCGGAGTCGGGAGCGACTGCTTGAGGCGGAGCCAGGTGCGGAGGCGAGTGCTGAAGAACGGCCCGCCGAAGTCGAGGGTGAAGTGAAGGCGGCCCGCCGGGACGTTGTCGGCTCGGTAGAACAAGAAGGGCGCCGGCACGATCGTGGTGTGGCCGGAAGTGGTAGGTGCGTACGAGATCGGCTTGACTTCCAGCGGCTTGCCGTTGAGGGTGAACTCGGCCTTGGGGCGTTGGCGGAGGACGCCCTCGGGCTCGAGGAGCAGATAGAGGTCAGCGGTGGCGTCTTTTAGCACGAACCGGGCGTCGCCGACGATCCGGTTCTGTTCCGCGCGCGCTGTGAAGGGCTCGAGGGGAGCCGCAATGACGTGTGGGGGCGGAGTAGGCCGTGTGCCGGCGGCCTTCTCACCCAGCTCGATGACGGCCACCTGCATGCCCGGGACCTCGAGCTTCGGCGATATTGCCGGGGGCCAGTCCGGGTATAGGAGCTCGCGGTACGGGTACAGCATTCGGATGGACATGCGAGGCAGTCTGAGTCCCAGCTTTCGGGGGTCAAGGTGGAGGCTTTGGGCATCGAGGACCGGATTATGCAGCGCGATGACGGCTCGCCGCCCGTCTGCGCTCACGTGGGCGTAGCCGTAGAGCTGTCCGCGTGCGGGGTCGCCGCCGATGAGTTGGGTGCGGGTCATCATCGGGTGGTGGGCCTTGGACCACTTGATCGCTGCGGCCAGCCAGCGCCAGTTGCCCTCCCGGGCGCTGAGGAGCTCGGGGTCGAAATGGGCGGCCCAGCAGCGCGTGCCACGGCACATGTCGAACACGATATTGTCTTCCCACTTATCCTGGATATCGAGGTGGTTGAGCCGTGCCGCCCGGCCTGCGGCCTCGCCCCAGTTGAACAGGGGTTCGTGGGTCCAGAAGCCCCAGCTCGGGAAGATCACAGCGCCGTCTTCGAGGAACCGACGGCGGAAGTGGATGTCGCGCAGAGTAATCTCGTTGTCGCGGGGGCAGGGCGTGGGCACCTTGCACAGGCCGGTGTCGCCGCCGAGGCCGGCCCAGATGACATCGAAGTACATCAGCCACCAGGGGCTCTTGTATGATCCGCAGCCCATCATGAGGAAAATGTCCGGACGGATGCGGCGCAGCTCGCCGATGAGCCGGATTTCGGCATCCACCAGGGCTTCGCGGTCATATGGTGGGCCCGGGAGGTGGCCGTGGCCGGTTTCACGGCAGCTCCAGGAGTTGAAGTCCAGGTGCATGAAGCCGACGTTGTTTTCGCGGACGAGGTCAGTCACGCGCTTCCGGCAGGCCTGGTAGTATTTCGGGCCGGCCAGACAGTAACGGGAGCCCTGCCAGCCGCGCTCGGGGTCGCCGCTGACTTCATAGCCGCGTTCGAGGCCCCATTTGGTGTTCTGGGATTCGTGGGTGTAGAAGGAAAACCAGATGCCGATGTCGCGGTGCATGGCCTTGAGCTTCTTGGTGAGCGGAGCAAAGCCCTCGGGGTACTTCTTCTTGTCCCACTGGAAGATGCCGGGGCCGTGCAGGTAGTAGTTCCACACATTGAGGGCGTCAAAGCAGACGCCGTACGGTTGCAGCAGATTCTGATCGAAGGCCTGGGCAACCGCCAGATATTCATCGCACGTGAAACGCTTGCCGACCAGGAAGAGCTTCTCGACGATCATGTGGCGCAGGGGCTGGTCGGCGTTGGGGCGGATCCGGTCCACGTAGCGTAAGAAGGCGTCGCTGACCTGGTCCGGAGAGGGCGCGACACCCCACACGGCAGGCTTGCTCGTCAGCGGCGGTTGGGCGCTGCTGGAGGCCGGTGGCAAGTTGCGGCCGGGAAAGTGGGAGAGCTCGACGATTCCGTCGTGGAAGGTCTGATAGCCCGCCGGGTACTCGAGGCCGAAGAAACTGCTGCCCAGGTAGATCGGCTTGCCCAGCCCGCCCTTCACCTTCGGCTCGCCGCCAAGCTGCAATTGCTCGACATCCAGGCGCAGTAGAAGCGGCCAGCCGTGCAACGTGCTCGCGGTCAGTCGCTTGCGCAGGAACCAGTCGTTGTCACCCAGTAAGTATTCAACGGCAACGCGCAACCCGGGGGGCTGTTCTGCCGCGCACTCCACCAGCAGGCGAACCGCGTCGCCGGCACGCTCGTGGCGTGGCTCACGGGGTGTGAATGCATCGCTGGTGAAGTGGACGTCTTTGCTGTCGAGGCGCAGTGTCAGGGCGAACTCCGGGCCCCGCACCGGAAGCTTTTCGCCGGACAGCTTGTTGTACAGCCGCACAGTCCGGAGCTTGGCGTTGGCGACGGAGATCGTGCGGGCGAGGTAATCGTTGCCGATGGTGATCTCGTCGCCCGCGCGGGTGACGGAGGCCGGTTTAGCCGAGGCAGAGCAGGCAAGGGAGAGGGCAAGGGCGAGGATCCACAGGCGCATAGCAGCCTCCTGGAACAGAGCGTGCCAGGCAGTCAAATGCCTGTCTCGGGCGCCCAGACAACCATTCTGGCAGGTTATGGCCAACTGTCCTTCGGATGCAGTGCCCCGAGACGGTAGGCTACGTGCGAAGTGTCGGCGCAGTACTGGAAGTGGTGTCATAACCCTAAGGGCCAAGGCCGGTCGCAGATAAATGCGCTCCCACAAGGGCTATGAAGCCACCCCTAGCGGGGGTAACCGTAGAGACTGTTGATCAGTTCGATGACATTAGCGGCCTTCACTTCCCGCGTGTGGGGGTCAATGATGGTGCCGACTTCGGGTGGCTGTTCGGGGTCAAAGCGCGGCTCGTAGAACTCCTCGCGGAACGTGAGCGGCGTATCGAGCGTGAAGGGCTTGATTTCGTTGATATGCTTCATGGAGGTCTGGGCCGCGTCGCGGATCATCTCGCGGGCTTTGTGCGGAGCCGATGCCACGGCGGAGCGCAGTGAGAGCCCCTTCTTGACAGGGGCGGTCACAATGCCGGGGATCAGTTCGGACATTTCCCGGCATGCGTACCAGTCACCGCTGACGAAGGTCATCGGGACGCCGTAGTGCCCGGCAATGAGGGCCTGCAGGCCCATCTCACCTAGGGAGACGCCGTTGATCCAGTAGCCGCGCACGACGCCGCTCATGGTGTGGCAGAGGTTGGCGTGCTCGGTTCCGGCCTTGGCGTGGCCGCCGACGAGGCAGGTCGCGTCGCAGGTGTCGTCCAGGAGCGGCAGCCAGAAGGGGCGATCGAGTCCGTGGATGACTTGAGCGCGCGGGTCGAGCAGCTCGAAGTCAATGGTGTAGCCGGCGCCGTGGCCGTCGTTGACGATCACCTCCGTCGCGCCGCCGGCGAAGAGGACGGAGTACGGGTCTTGGGACTTGCGGTCTTCCCAGTCGAAGACCCCGGCGACGCCTTCCAGATCGGTCATCATGTAGATCTTCATGGGCCAGCCCTCCCAAGGTCAGGTGACAGCACGCTGGACAGCGGCGGCGACGGCGGGCAGTTCGGCGTCGGTCAGCGTGCGGCAATCAAGCAGCAGTGCGCCGTGATGGATGCGCCCCAGGACCGCGGGCGAGCTCGTGCGCAAGCGACGGGCCAGGTCATCGGCGCTGAGGTCGCGAGGCCTTAGCGCGACAGCCTGCGACGGGATCTGCTCGCCCGGCAGCGAGCCGCCGCCGACCGCGGCATCCGCCTCGGTGATCTCAACCTGCAGATCGGTGAGATTGTGTTCGGTCAAGAGCGTGGCCAGCTTTTCGGCGCGGGCGGCGACCGATTGGAGCGGCTCAGAGGCGGCACGGAGGGTCGGGATTGTGGCGAAGGCGAGGTCCTGTTCACGATAGGCCCGCAAGGTTTGCTCCAGGGCGGCGATGGTTAGCTTGCCCAAGCGGACGGCGCGGGCCAGGGGGTTCCTTTTTGCGGCCTGAACCAGGTCGGCGGAGCCCACGATGAGGCCCGCCTGGGGGCCGCCGAGGAGTTTGTCCGCTGAGAAGCAGACCACATCGGCGCCCGCGGCGAGAGCCTCCTGGCAGGTGGGCTCGTGCGGCAGCCCTCGAGCGTCCAGATTGACCAGGGCCCCGCTGCCGAGGTCCTCCATGAGCACGAGGCCCAAGTCGTGGGCCAGTGCGGCAAGCTGTTCGAGCGGCGTCTCCTCGGTAAAGCCGACCTGCTTGAAGTTGCTGGAGTGGACCTTCAGGATGGCCGCGGTGTCGGCGGTGATGGCGTTCTCGTAGTCACTGAGGCGCGTGCGGTTGGTGGTGCCGACTTCAATGAGGCGGCAGCCGCTCTTGGCCATGATCTCGGGCAGGCGGAAGGAGCCGCCGATCTCAATCAGATGGCCGCGTGAGACGATGACTTCGCGTCCCTCGGCGATTGTATTAAGGAGCAGCAGCACAGCGGCGGCGTTGTTGTTGACCGCAAAGCCTGCTTCCGCGCCGGTAATCTCGGGCAGCAGGGCCTCCAGGTGCACGTGCCGGGAGCCGCGCTCGCCGGAGTCCAAGTCGAGCTCGAGGTTGGTGTAGCCGCGTGCGGCGGCACAAAGAGCCTCGATGGCCTGCTGGGATAGCCGGGAGCGGCCGAGGTTGGTATGGACGATGATTCCAGTGGCATTGAGGACCGGGAGTAGACTTCGTTCGGGCGGCGCTTGGGCTCGCTCGCGGGCCCGCGCGATGAGCCGGGCGGGCTGAGTGAGCGCTTCGAGTTCGGCCCGGTCGCCACCGGCGCGGATTTGCTCACGTGCGTCGTCGAGGGTCGCACGGAGAGCTGCCAAGACCTCGGCGCGCGAGGATTCGCCAAGCCACGCCTCGACCTGCGGATGGCGCAGCAACTCGTCCACGGCCGGGAGGCGACGCAGAAGCTCTTGACTGTCAGGCATAGCTCGATCCTCGTGCGGTCGGTGGCCGCCCCGCCGTGATCACTGTCGTAGACGGTCCGCCTACGTCAGTATCGTGCCGGGTCGCAATCGCTCGGCGATATGCCTTTGGCCATCCGGCGCTGCCGGGTCCCATAGGTAAATGACGCCAGGCCGGCAGGCGACCACGATGGCGTTGGGCGCAGTGTACAGGATCTGCCCCGGTTCGCCGGGCGCAGGCTCTTCCGAGAGGAGCGCGCTCAGGCCAAAGGTGACGAGGCGGCCCTCGTGGTACGCCCGAGCGCGGCGATAGGGCGCCAGGGCGCGGACCAGGTTGTGAATGCCGCGGGCGGGCCTCTGCCAGTTGATGAACCACTGCTCAGGCTCAAGCTTCGGGACGAAGGTCTGTTCCTCCTGCTTTTGCGGCTTCCTGTGGCAGGTGCCGTCGGCGATACTGTCGAGCACTTCCCGGAGGGCGCTGACGGCAACGCTCTGACAGCGGTCGTGAAGCGTCCGGAAGTTGTCGGCGTCGGTGATCGGGACTGACTGCTGCCAGATGATGTCGCCGGCATCGAGCTTCTCGCTCATGAAGTGAAAGGTGACGCCGGTCTCGGCCTCGCCGGCGTAGAGGACGGATTCCACCGGCTGCGGCCCGCGATACTTGGGGAGGAGCGCGGAGTGGCAGTTGAGAGCGGCGGCTTTCGGAAGGGCCAGCACCGGTGGGCGAATGACCTGCGGCCAGCCGAAGACGAGAAGAATGTCGGGCTTCAGCGCTTCGATCCAGGCGACAGAACGCGGGCTATTGATGTCGTCGGTCTCGAGGACCGGTAGCTTTTGGGAGCGCGCGTGATCCGGCAGTGGGATCTCCGGCGCCAGACGCTGAAGCCGCAAGCGCAGGCGCCGCCGCCACGAGGGGCGCTGGACGAGCCCGTGGACCAGGCCGACCAGCTCATGGCCCGAGGCCCGGACCGCGGCATAAAACAGGCTGGACCAGGTCACGAGGACGATGCGCATTGATCGGCCTCCGGGAGAGGGCAGGTCCCGCTCTTGTGGGGCGAGAAGCTTGGCGTCGCTGGGAGCCGAAAGCCCTTGATACGGACCAGATAAGGCGGAGGTTGGAACAGCATGGCATCAGTCACGCTTTCGCTGGAAGACTATGCGGCCAAGGTATATGGCTGCTGGCTGGGCAAGAATATTGGCGGAACGCTGGGCGGGCCGCACGAGGGCCGGAAGGGCCTGAATAGCCTGACCTTCTATGATCCGGTGCCCGAGGAACCTGCCTTCAACGATGATCTGGACCTCCAGTTGGTCTGGCTATACGTGCTGGAGAAGAAGGGTCTGGATCTGACGCCCTGGGACCTGGGCGAAGCGTGGAAAAGGCACATCATCTATCCCTTCGACGAGTACGGGTTCGGTTTGCGCAATCTGAAGCGCGGGCTGGGACCGCCGGTGAGCGGGTGGTTTGACAACTGGTTCACGTGCGGCATGGGCGCGCCGATTCGGTCCGAGATCTGGGCTTGCATCGCGCCGGGTTTGCCGGAGGTGGCCGCGCGCTATGCTTGGCAGGACGCCCTTTGCGATCATGCCGAGGACGGCGTATACGGCGAAGTATTCTTCGCTGCGATGGAGAGCGCGGCCTTCATTTGCGCTGCTCGGGAGGAGCTGTTGGAGATCGGGCTGGCGATGATCCCCGAGGAGAGCCGGACCGCGCGGGCGGTGCGGAATGTCATGCGGTCACACGCGGAAGGGCTGGAGTGGACCGCGGCGCGCGAGCGGATGTTGACCGAGTTCGGGCACCACAACTTCACCGATGCGCCGCAGAACATCGCGATCACCATGCTCGGGTGGCTCTACGGCGAGGACTTCGGTGACGCGCTGCTCAAGGCGGTGAACTGCGGCTACGACACCGACTGCACGGGAGCGACGTTGGGGGCGATCCTGGGGATCATCGGGGGGAAGGAGGCGCTGCCGCGCAGGTGGGTGGAACCGGTGGGCGAGGCGATCAAGGTGGGGTGGGGGGTGGTGAAGTGCGAGGCGCCGGAGAGTCTGGAGGAGCTCACGGCGCGAACGGTGGCGATTGGCCAGGAGGTAGTGCGGCGGCATTCAGCGCGGATAGAGCTGTCCGACACTGCCGGCACGGATGTCGGCTGCATGGGCAAACTCGACCTGAGACGGTCGGAAGAGGTCCGGGAGCTTTATGCGCCCCGGCGGCAGGACCTCGTGTGCCGGCCCGTGGGCAAGTGGGATGTGTGCTTGCGGTACGGGCTGGATGCCTCCATCCGTCCAGGGCAGAGAAAGAGGGTCGAGGTCACAATCGTGAGCCGGCGGGATCAGCAGTCGAAGGGGTACGTGACGCTGAGGGCGCCGGACGGCTGGACCGTCGAGCCCGTTGAGCAGCGTCCCTGGCTGCTACCGCAGCAGGGCGACCGCGCGGACTTCGAGTACCTGGTGACGGCGCCCGGCGACGCCACGCAACTGGACATCAGCAACCCGTTGAGCGTGGTGTTCGAGCCCTTCGACCGACGGGCAAAGGAAGTCGAGTTCGCATTGATCGGGGCGGCGTTGTGGAAGATCGTGGGCCCGTTCTATGCCTACGAGGATCCTCGGGCTGAGGTGTTCGGACCGGAGGAAAGGCTGAGCGTCGTCGGTGGCGACCTCCCGTGCCAGGAGCTGTGGGTTTCGGGGAACGCAGTGGACCTCAATCCGTGGCTGGGCCCCCGGCCCAATGGCGTGGCCTACGCGCAGTGTTATGTTAAGTCGCCTCAGAGGCGGAAGGCACGGCTGATCGTGTCGTGCGATGCGGGGTTCAAAGCGTGGCTGAACGGGGAGCTCGTGCTGGACACGCCGCAGGGGCGGCCGATCATTCCGGCGGGACACCGGTCCGGGCCGGGAAGCGTGGCTGAAGCGACGCTGAACGAGGGATACAACAGCATGCTGCTGAAGGTGGTGCGCGGCCGGAGCCCGGTGGCGCTGCACTTCTTCATTACCGACCAGAAGAAGCATCAGTATCCGGACCTGTGCGCGACGCACTGGCCGGAGGTTGCGGAAGACTGACAACGAGGATCTGAGACATGAATGAGGGCTTTGACTTGGTGATTCGCGGGGGCGAAGTGTACGATGGAACGGGTGCGCCGGCGGTGAAGGCCGATGTCGGCGTGCGGGGAGACGAGATCGCCGCCGTCGGGCCGGAGCTGAGAGGCGGCGAGACGGTGCTGGATGCCGGCGGGCTGGCCGTGGCGCCCGGCTTCATTGACATTCACGCGCATTCGGACCTGACGCTCCTGGAGAATCCGCGCGGGGAGAGCAAGCTGCATCAAGGCGTCACGACTGAGGTCAACGGGCAGTGTGGGCTGACGCCCTTCCCGCTGCACGGAGTGGACAAGGAGGTAATGGAGGGCGTGTGCTCGTTCATTGTGGCGGACGTGGAGTGGGACTGGACCTCCACGAGCGAGTACTTGGAGCGGCTGGCGGCGGCGGAGCTGAGCTACAATGTGGCAGCGCTGATTGGGCACAGCGGCTTGCGGGCGAGCACCGTGGGCTTCGACAATCGGCTTGCGACGGCGGAGGAAGTGCAGCGGATGCGGGAGCTGCTGCGGGAGGCGTTCCAGGCGGGGGCAATCGGGTTCTCCACGTGCCTGTCGTACCCGTTGGGGGCCTTTGCGGGCGAGGATGAGGTCGAGGCGTTGGTCGAGGAATGCGGTCGCGCTGGCAGACTGTGGACCTGCCACATCCGCGACGAGGGACCGCGGCTGATCGAGAGCATCGAGGAGGTGCTGAACCTGGCTCGACGTACCGAGTCGCGGCTGGAGATTGACCACTTGAAGGCCACGGGCAAGGCGAACTGGGGGAAGGTGAAGCAGGCGCTGGAGCTAATCGAACGCGCCTACGAGGACGGCATGGAGGTGGGCTTCGACGCGTACCCGTATGCTGCGGGGAGCCGGCATCTTCACGGGTCGCTGCCGGACTGGTGCCAGTCGGGTGGGACGCAGGCGATGCTGCAGCGGCTGCGGGACCCCGACTGCCGGCGGCGGCTGCGCGAGGAGATGGGCCAATGGGCGCAGGGGCACGGTGCAGGGGGCGGATTCGCGCTCGACTTTGAGGCGACGCAGATCACGGCGGTGAAGACCGAGCGAAATGAGTGGACGGTCGGGAAGCGGCTGAGCGAGATCGCGCAGGAGCGCGGGCAGGAGCCGCTGGAGGCGACGCTGGACTTGCTGCTGGAAGAGGAGGGGTACGTGAGCGCGGTGTTTCACACGATGAACGAGGGGGATGTCAAGGCAGTGCTGCAGCACCCGCTGGGGTGCGTCGGCAGCGATGGGATTGCCTTTGCGCCATACGGCAACCTGGGGAAGGGCAAGCCGCATCCGCGGAGCTATGGGACCTTTCCCAGGTTCCTGGGGCACTATTGCCGCGAGGCAGGACTGTTGCCGCTGACGGAGGGGATCCGCAAGATCACCAGCCTGCCCGCGTCCAGGCTGCGGCTGGGGGATCGCGGGGTGGTGCGGCCCGGCATGAAGGCGGACCTCGTGGTGTTCGATCCGGAGCGCATCATTGATCGGGCGGACTACGCCGATCCGCACCAGTACCCTGAGGGGATTGCGGCGGTGATCGTCAACGGCGCGGTGACGCTGCAGGGAGAGCAGCACACTGAGAGGGGAGAGGGCCGCCTGCTCGGAGCGTAAGAGAGAGCGGGTGCGAGGAGATGCTACGATGGCGGGAATGACCTTCCGAGAGCGCTTGCTGGCAGGTCTGCGCGGTGAGCCGACCGACGTGATGCCGTGGTTTGCGGACCTCACCTACTGGCGTTATGCCCAGCAACTCGCAGGGACCCTCAAGCCGGAGTACGAGGGCGACGAGGGCTTCGTGAAGCTCCACGCAGACCACAATGTGGGGTACTACCTGGGCTATGCGGCGGTCTGGTCGAGCGTCCAGGAAAACGTGGAGGTGTCGACGGAGACGGAGGGCCGGGTTACGACCACGCGCTGGCAGACACCGGTGGGGGAGATCTGGGGCCAGACGAAGTTCGTGCCGGAAACGGCCAGCTCGGCTTGCGTGAAATGGCCCGTTACGTCGCCGGAGGAGCTGCGGGTTGTGCGGTACATCGCGGATTCAACCCAGACGAGGCCCAGCTATGAGCGGTACGAGCTGCTGAAGCGGCTGGCCGGCGACCAGGGCCATCCGACGGTCTTGCCGCCGCGTTCGCCGGTGTCGCAGATGCTGGCCCAGTGGACGGGCGCCGTGCATTTGTCGTACCTGGTGGCGGACGCGCCGGAGGAGCTCGAGCGCACGCTGGATGCGCTGGGGCAGGCGGCGGACGGGGCGTACGAGGCAATCCTGGGGTGCGACACGCCGTTTGTTGAGTTGCCGGACAACCTGACGGGAGAGGTGGTCACGCGGCTGTTCGAGCGGTATCAGTTTGACTATTACTTGCGGCGCATTGAGCAGTTGCATCGGGCGGGCAAGAAGGTTGGGACGCACCTGGACGGCACGATGCACGGGATTCTGCCGCTACTCGCTAGGACCGGGCTCGATTTTGTCGAATCGATCACGCCCAAGCCGACGGGCGATGTGGCGGTGGAGGACCTGCGGGAACTCGCGGGACCGGACCTTATCCTGTTCGGCGGGATACCGGGTGCGATGTTCGCCCCGCCTTTTACCGCCGAAGACATGCGCCGTCAGGTCGAGCTGATCATCGAGCATCATTGGGGCAGCAATCGCTTTATCCTCGGAGTGGCCGACCAGGTGCCGCCCAACGGCGACATGAGTCTGGTGCGCTTGGTGGGCGAATGGTGCGAGGAGCTGTGCGCATAGGGCGCGGCACCGGTACGCGGGCCGCAGACGATGCGCAGTCTCAGATCTGACCCTCCAAGTGCAGGCTGGGGGCGATGAAGTAGACCCAGCCGGAGCGCCGGAGGGAATCCAAGACAATTGTGGTGATTGCGATGCGATTGATCTTTATCGCGGGCCTGGCGTTACTGTCACTGGCCGCCGCGGCACAGGTGCCGGAGGCACTGATTATCGCCGATATGGAGGGCGACTTCGCGACGTATCGCGGTGTGATGCGAGATACGCAAGTGGTGAAGGTCGGCGGCTCGTCGGCGCGATGGGACGATCATGTGAAAAACAGGGCGGCGACGTTTGAGGGGATACCGTCGGATTGGAGCGGGTTCGACAACCTGGAGTTCTGGTTGAACTCCAAGGTGGCCAACGGGGCCTCGCTGATGCTGATTATCAGCAGCGAGAATCCGGAGACCGAGGGGATTGACTACTGGAGCCGGAAGATCACGGTTGACTGGGCCGGGTGGCGGCATTTCAGGATACCGATCAAGTCCCTGGGGCGAGGAGCGCGGAAGCCGCGTGGGTGGGACCAGATTGATCGCTTGTATTTCACGGCGAGCGGCTGGAACTGCGAGCCGCGGGAGGATACGGTCATGTGGATTGACGATGTGCGCCTGACCAACGACCCGTGTCGCGTGAAGCTGGAAAGCACTGCTGCCGAACGCCGGGGCGGGCTGCTGCGGGGCACGCACATCATCAGCGTGACGAACCGACTGGCTGGGGCCCTGCGGCTCAGGCCTCAGGCGCAGGCGCCGGAGGGGATCAGCGTGAGTTTCGAGCCGAGGGAGCTGTCGCTGGCGCCGGAGGGGTCCGCCCGGCTTACGACGACGGTCAAGGTGCCCGAAGCGGCGGCCAGTGCCGACGCGCTGGCCGAGCAGGAAGTGGTGGTGAGACTGGTAGCCGACGATCAGAGCCCGGAGGAGGCGGTCTCGTTGAGGCTGCCCCTGAACGTGCTGTACTTCGCCAGCCTTCCTGCCGCACCGCACCCGCGCGTGCTGCTTAACGCGGAGCTGCTCAAGGACCTGCGGCGTCGGGTCAAAGAGGAGGAGCGCTCGCGCGAGACGGCGGAGGCGATCGTGAAGAGCGCCGACGGGCTCGTGGAGCGGTACGCGAAGGGCGTTCCGCCCGAGGAGAGGGCGAGCATCGAGCGGGGCCGCAACCTGACGGGCCGGGCCGAAACGGTGGCGATGGCGTATCTGCTCACGGACGACCCGAAGTACGCCCATGAGGCGGCGAAGCTAATCGCCGCGGCGAGGGATTGGTCAACCTGGGTGCTGGAGTTCCACAAGGGCATGGTGGCGGACCTGGGGACGGCAGGGGCGCTGCGGCATTTCGGGGTCGCGTACGACTGGGCATATCAGGGGATGACCGAGGAAGAGAGGCAGACATGTCGCGACACGATCAAGATCGGGCTGGACCTGTGGCTGAAAGGGGTTGCGGAGGGTATCTGGTGGGGTCGGTCGTTCCGGAGCAACTGGTGCGCAGTGTGCTGCGGCGGGGGAGGCCTGGCGGGGATAGCACTGCTGGGCGAGAATTCTGATGCACCGAAGGTGATCGCCGAGGCATATCCGCGGATCGTGAAGTTCCTCAACGAGGGCGGCGAGGACGGCGGCTGGCCCGAGGGGACCGGGTACTGGGGCTACGGCGTCAGCCACGCGGCGCTGTTCGCGGATGCCCTGAAGATCGTCAGCGAGGGTGCCAGTGACCTGTTCCAGCACCCTTACCTGAAGATCACGTGGCAATTCCCCCTGTACATGTACTGTCCGCCCAATGGAACCATCAACTTCGCCGACTGCGGATACCACCGGCCGAACCCGCAACTGACCCTCGAGATCGGCAAGGAGACCGAGAATCCGTACGCGGTGTGGTACTACCGCCTGCGGCCCGGGCGGAGCACGCTTGACCTGCTGTGGGACCGCGAGGCGTTGGAGGCGCGGGAGCCCGGTGACCTGCCCCAGTCCATCCACTTCCGGGGGATTGACTGGGCGGTGCTGCGATCGGGCTGGGGCACTGACGCGACGATCTTCGGGCTGCGCGGCGGCAACAACGGCGAGAACCATGGAATGCTGGAGTGCGGCAACTTCGTGATCAACTCTCGGGGCGAGCGACTGATCATGGACTATGGCGCGATGAAGTACACTCACGAGTACTTCAGCGGGAAGCGGTGGGGGTTCTATCGCGCCAACTCGCATGGGAGCAACGTGGTGCTGGTGGATGACCAGGATCAACTCCCGGGGCGGGCGGCGGCCGGCGAGATTACCGACTTTTTCACCAGCGAATCGTTGGACTACCTGCGGCTCGATGCCACCAAGGCCTATCCGGAGTTCGTGAAGCAGATGGAGCGGCGGACGCTATTCATCAAGCCGGACCTGTTCGTGATGCTGGACAACGTGGTAACGGACGGCGAGCGCAGTTTCGAATGGCGATGCCACCCGGCGACGGCGGGGGACGTGGCACTGGGCCAGGCCAAGATGGCGGTGGAGAATGGGCGAGCGGGGCTGGCCGTTCGCTGGCTGAGGCCGGAGGGCGTCACGGTGGTGGGCGAAAAGAGGGAGGGTGAGGACTACCACGTCAGTGTGAGGCCCTCTCAGAAGGCGGCGCGAATGCAGTTCCTAACGGTGATGCTCTGCCACGGGGCCGGCGCGCAGCAGGCGCTATACGACATGCCAGCGGAGCAGGCGCGGGAGGAGCTGGCGAGGGCTCCACGTGTGCTCCTGATCATGGAGGCGGAGGGCAATGAGTGGCGGACAATCCGCGACCTAATCCGCGCTCAGGGGATCGAGGTGGACTGGGTCAACGAAGACCTCCTGCCGAGCCTCCCTACTGACAGCCGGCGGCTGCAAGGCTACGCTGCGATCCTGGTCGTGCCCACCGCGAAGGGAGCCGCGGCTTTCTCGGCAGAGCAGCAGAAGGCCTTGGTCGAATACGTGAGGGCCGGAGGCGGGCTGGTGCTGGCGGGCGGAACGAAATCCTTCGGCGCCGGAGGCTTTGACCAGTCGCCCCTCGGCGCGATTCTGCCGGTGAAGATCATCCGTCCGGACGACAATGTCACTCACATTAAGCAGCGGCCGTTCGCGACGGCGAAGGGCCATCCGGTGCTTGCCGGTCTGCCGGACGAGTGGCCGGTCTTCGGCAGTGCGTACGGCGGCTACTACGATGTTCGACTGAGAAAGGACGCTACGGAGCTTCTGCGTGTGGACCGGGAAGTGGCCCAGGCCGACGTTCCGTTTGTGGCCGTCCGCGAGGCGGGCCGGGGCCGCGTGATGACGTTCGGGGCGCTCTGGGCCTTCGGCACGGGCCAGGAGTTTAAAACCTGGGAGCTCGCCGGGCGGTTCTTCGGCAATGCAATCGGATGGCTGAGCCACGACCGCGCGAAGCCGGACGCCAACCGGAAGCTCGGGGGGCTGTCTCTGGAGCCGCCCCAGTTCCCCTTGAGTGAACAGGCCGTGGCTGCGCTGAAGACGAACAGCGGCCTGGGCTGCCGATTCGCGGATCTGCTGGGCGGCGGGCAGGTGCTGCTGCGAACGGGCACGGGGCCGCTCGTCGGCGGCGGGTTCGCCACCGATGGTCAGGCGCTGGCGGCGTTTGGCGGCAACGGGCCGGCGGATCGGCCCAAGCTGTTGGCGGCTGTGGCGGCGACGCAGGTCGAGGCCGACAGCGAGGTGCTGCTGCGGAGCAGCCAGCCCATCAGCCTCGCCCTCGCGGCAGAGGACGGCACGATGAGCGGAATTGTGGAGTGCCGGCAGGCGACCGAGATTGCGCTGCGGGTGGGTGTCGCTGAGCGCGTGTTCGTGGACGGCGAAGTGGCTGAATTGCAGCCTGCGCAGGAGGCGGGATTCGTGAAGCTGGCACTCCGGGCCGGGCGGCACGCAGTCCGGCTCGAGTGAGGAAGCGGCTCGCCAGGGGACGGCCGGTGCGGGTGGCGCACGCCGGTTGTGGTCCCGGGAGGAGCAGCGATCTGCAAAGCCTGGAGGGCCCTCGAGGCAGGCTGAGGAGGCTGGTAGGCGTGATTCTGATATTCTTGCTCTGCGCAACGACAGTAGCCGGGGCTGAG
>JALGUG010000150.1 GCA_029820995.1 Candidatus Zipacnadia bacterium | reverse complement strand
ACCCATGCCTTCACAGTCACTGTGTCCCCAGGGCCGTAGTCGTAGATCAGGTAGCGCGGTATTCCATCCCCGTCCCGGTCCGCGAACTCGCCCTCCAGCTTCGCTTGCGGCGCCTCTGCGGCCAGTTGGCAGCTCCGTCCCTTCACCACGTCCCGGAGGCGATAGAGTGCCCTGCCGTCCTCGTTGGCCAAGGTCTTACCCGCATAGTATCGCCACGACGCCAGCCTGAGACCGTTCCCGCTCACCACCGTGTTGTCCGCGCAGGACGCGACGTATCCCTCGCCGATGCGCGGGTCCAGGCCCAGGGCCAACTCCACTGTTTCCCCGGCCCTCTTGGCCTCCTTGATCAGGTACGAGGCGTCATTTCCCGCTTCGTTCGTAATCCGCCTTCGTTCGTAATCCGCAGATGCTGACCGATCAGCGCATCCGCCCCGGCGGGCGCCAGTCCAACGAACTGCACGCGCTTGAGCGCATAATCGCTCCTGGCAGCGCGCGAGACCTCCGCCTCCTGCGGCCGCACGGGAGCACCGTCTGCCTCGGCGAACTTCACCGTAATCCTGAAGTTCTTCCAATCACACCGCTCGATCTTGCCCACGTATGCCGGGACGCTGAGCTTCACTCCCGCGGGGCCCTTGCTCAGCTCAGTGCCGTGAACAAGCACCGCGCCGGCTGGCGCACCAGCGCGCTCCCGCCAGAAGCCGAACTCGCCGTCGCACACCAGCCCGTCCGCGGTCCGGCAGCTTCCTCCTCCCTCGGCCTGAAATACCAGCGTGTCCACGAAGCCCTCGCCCGTCACGCGGAGTCCCAACGGCGCGAACCGGCCCACTACCTGGCCCTCCACCTTGACGGGCTCAATCTTCGTCACGGCGCGCTGACCCTCGTACGGCTCCAGCACCGTCAGGAACTGGCTCGCCAGCGGTGCTTCGCCCTCGCGCTGCCAGATCGCCCACGTGATCTCGTACTTGGACCGGCCGCCCGGCGCCTTGCCCTTCGCGGTGGCCAGACCGCCGTCTTGCGGATGTACCGCGGTCATCCGCAGGTGCACGTCGCCCTGGTCGCGCAGCAGATAGTCCAGGCTCCACGGCCTGCTCGGGTGGCCCCGCGCCACATCGTACATGAAGGCCAGGCAGGACAGCTCGGGGTCCGTCTTTTGCACGGTTGCATCGTCCCCATACTTCACGCTCGGTCCCAGCACAGTCCCCCCGCCCTGGGGCCTCAGCTCGATCCCCGAGGCGGTCGCCTCGCCATCCGGGCCATGGAAGCTCCAGTAGTGTGTTCGGCCGCCGAATACCCGCTCCAGCGTGACGGCATAGCAGTCCTCCTCGGAGATGTCCACCAGCACGATCGTGCGCGAGCGCCGCGGTCTCGGCTCGTCGCCGGACAGGTAGACGCTTTCGGCCGAGGCGATCCGCGCCGGCGCCGAGTCGGCAAACAGGGTCACGTGGCCTCGCCCGAAGTTCGTGGTACGGTGTCCTCCGATGTGCGTGACATAGTGCGTCCCCCAGTTCGTTTCCCAGACGCCGGCATAGGTCCAGCCGACCGGATACCCCAGCTCGGGCAGCAGCTTGCGCTTCAACGCCTCAAGCCCGAAGGTGAGCATGTCCGGGTGCGCGTGCTGAACCACGCGCCCATAGCGCATCCAGAGCGCCCGCTGGTAATTGCCCTCCCCGGAGCGCAGGATGACGTGTCCGTACCCGTCCAGGATGTCGCTGGGCCGCTTCACCTGCCAACCGCGCTCCCGGCCGATGCGCTCGACTTCCGCCCGCAATTCGGGGTCCGCGAGCTCCGGGGGTACGCGCGCCTGCGGGCCGTACAGAGCCTGAGCGAACTCCGGGGCCCGGGTCAAGCGGTAGATCTCCGCGAACTGCCTCGGCTTCAGCGGATAGCCCTGGCGCAGGGGCCAGGGGTCGGGCTTGCGCGCTCCGCCCGTGTCGCCGGTGGAAGGATAGGTCCTCCCGATCAAGCTGTTCCACAGGGGGAACTCATAGATTTGGCGGAACTTCGGATCGCCCGCCAGCGAGATGAACTTGGGCGGCTTGTACTCCTGCGGGTAGGCCTTGGCGATGCGGTCCAACAGCAGAATCAGCCGCGTCATGTCCCGAATCTGGATGCCGTTGTAGCCCTCGGACTCGTGTCCCGACCCGTCCTTGAAGTACTGATTGGTCAGGCTGTAGCGGATCCCGCCGCCCTTGTTCAGCAGCCAGTCCACCAGCTCCAGGCTGCGCGGCGTGTCCATCCCCAGGGACATCGTCGCCAGAGTCGTCTCCTGCATGGGCCAGTTGCGCGACACCGCATTGTCCAGGCACGCCTGGGCCGGCACGCGGTGCACGCCCGCCTCCACGAAACGGCGAAAATCCTCGGTGGTCTTGATCTCCGGGTGGTAGTGTTCCCGGCAGAAACGCAGCAGCTCCTCGTCGCCGTCAATCTGATCGAAGATCAGGTCCCAGGCCCGCGCGCAGGCCTCCATGCGCGGGGTGTCCCAGTTGGGCTGAATGTACAGGAAACTGTGCGACAGGCGTTTCACTCGGCTGCGCTCCGGCGCCCCGACCGGCCACTTGAGGATCGCGTCTCGCACGGACATCTTCCGATGATTGAGGTTCAGGCTCAGGTCCAGGAAGCTCTCCGCGAATCGGAACAGCCCGACCGCGGCTTTGTGCGCGTAGCGCTGATCGCCGGTGACAACCGCGGCCCGGGCACAATCGGTGATGCCCGGCGTGAAGGTGCGCATGTACGCTTCCCACTCATGGTAGTACGCGATGAACGGCCAACGCCACGGCGTGCCCTGCGGCGATTGCACCGGCTTGACCGGCTCGCAGCCAAAGCCGTCGTCGGGAAAGTCGCCCGAGTGCATATCGCCGTTCTGGAAGTCGTTGGACGGAAACCACGTGCCGCAGTTCGGGCAGCCGACCTTCCAGGGATGCTTCTGGGCATCGAAGATCCAGGGATAGAACCCGCTGCGGCCCTCGTAGATCTTGGTTCCGCACACCGGGCAGCCCTTGCCGCGTCCTTCGGGTCTCAAGGTCATGAGACAGGTGCGCGGTACGCACGGGCCCGGGATGATGTTGAAGACCTGCTCATCCGACATGTTCAGCCACTGTTGCGCGCGACCGGACGCCTGGCCCCCGGACCGGCGCAGGCGGGCTATTTCCTCTTCGGTATGTAGGGTCCGGCGGCGCTTCAGCTCGGCGTACGACGGCTCTCCCATCGGCCAAAGGCGCGGCAGGGCGACCTTCTCCCACTCGCGCGATTCATAGACCGCGCTCCACGGGATCACCGAGACGGGCAACTCAAGGCTGCCGCCTTGGCCCTCGAACTTGAGCGTGACCTCGCCGGCCTTCAGCGCACGAAAGTAGAACCGTTGAATGGCGTCCTTGGGCCACTGGTCGAACAGTTCCAGGCTGTCCGGAAACTGCGCGCGCAGCTCGCCCGATCCGGCCGGTTGCTCCAGCGCAATGCGGAAGGTCTGGCCGGGAAACACCCACATGGGCTTATCCAGCACCTTGAGCTCGCCTCGCGCACCAAGGGCGAGGAGCGACGTCACCAAGCCCACCGCTAGGAACACGCCGGTCGAATCGCGCATCGCAATCTCCTCCCAAGCTTCAGCTCGCCGTGTCCGCTTTGACTTCTCCGGGCACAAGTTGTTCCTTGTGCTACCTGAGCGCGGCTCGCGGTGCCCGCCTACCTCTCCGCATCGCGCGCCCCACCGCTCACCTCAGCATTCCGGCCTGCGTCGCTGCCCGGTAGAAAGGAAGGGCGGGTGCCAAGAATGCGGCAAAGGCCTTTGGCCCCGAGCCTCCCGGCAAAACCACTGCGTCGCCGGCGATGAACTTCGGCCCGCTGTAGCCCCGCCTCGACCAATCTCCCTGCAACAGCAGCTCAAAGGTGGGCCTCCCCGCTTCCAGAAACCTCGCGTCGCCGGAGATCTCGTAGGCGTGCGCCAGCGCTTCCAGCACCAGCGCCCCCGCGCCCCTCCGTTGGAGACTCGGTAGCTCCTTGTAGTAGAACCTGCCGTCGGGCCCGAGGCAGTGCTCCACAAGATCACGCATGGCCGCGACGATCATGTCACCCACGCGCTTCTCCGGCCGAATGCGATAGTACCGCATCAGGCTATTCGCCGCGACCGCGATCATGAACGGCACACGCACCAGCGTGTGGTCCGTATAGGGTGCCAGCCACGCGCCATACTCCGCCTGCCACGCCTCGAACTGCTCCACGATGAACTGCGCCGGCTCCAGCCACCTCTCATCATGGGTCTCGACGTACAGCGCCACCAGTGTTCGCAGCCCCCAGCCGGTCTCGCGCGCCGACGACCCGGCGGGCCTCCGCAGCGCGGGCCGTTCGAGCTGGCGCACCACATTCTCGCCGATGCCCAGCGCCGTCTCGTACGCAAACTCCTCCCCCGTCTGGTGATAGTAGTCCAGCAGACCCTCGACCCACTCGTGCGAAACCGTCACGCCCCCGGTCACGTGCCGCGCGGAGTGCACAACTTGCCCCCGGTAGCGCAGCGGGTCCTCGCTGTAGTGGCAGACGTCAACATCCATCCAGTGCTCCGCTGCGACCAGGAGGTAGTCCAGCATCCGCCGCTCGCCGGAACGCGCGTACATCAGCAGCGCCGCGTGCGGCAAGTCATACTCGTTGTTGGTCCACACCAGTTCCCCCCGCCCCCGGCCCTGGTTCGTATAGCCTGCGTCAGGACCGTCCCCCCAGTTCAGCATCCCGTACCCGCGCGTCCGGTTATCCGCCAGGTCAATCAGGAGCCTCTCAACCCGCGGCACCGGCTCGGCCACCCACACCTCCTCCAGCACGCCCGCCGCGCGGTAAACATCCGGCTCCAGGACCGGGCGGTCCGGCATCTGAAACTGCAGACTTCTGATGTTGAGTTCGTCCAGCCCGACCTCCGGACCGTGGAAGTGCAGCATCAAGCGATGTGTCTTCGCCATGCCCTGAATGAGCGTCAGCCCGCCGCTCTCTGCGGGCAGCAGCGAGGCCTCAAGGTGCGATCGGTCCACCGCGAGTGCTTTCGGGAAGTTCTGCTGCGCCTGATGGATCGTGACGCAAAGCCCGCCGCTTTGGGGGTCATTCCAATCGGCCCAGAACGTGCCATACAAGGTCTCAGGCACTTGCTCGTTGCTCTCGTATACCAGTTGCTCGGCGTCAATGAGATGCCGCAGTTCTTGACCTGGCGCGCCCTCGCGTATCCGGCTGCCATAGTTCGATGTGGCCAGCGCAGTACGCACCTCGCCCGAGGCACTCGGCTGTGGCCGCCAGGCCGTCGCGATCTGCCGAAGCTCCAGTTGCTTCGCCGGCTCGCGGTGCATGAACTGATAGGCCAGATGAATCCACGGCTTGCCGGCAAAGGCGTATACGCGCGCCGTGAAGTCCAGAAACTCCGACCGGTCGCCGCCGACATGCTTCCCCCTCGTCTCAACCACCACCCGCACCGGCCCCGCTTCGATCACGCGCCACCCCTCCACCCCTGGGGCCGCAGTCCAACGCTCCCCCCGCGCCGAGACCACCCACGGCCCCTCCATCTCTGCGCCATTCACCTGCAGATCCCGGTAACGTATTCCGCCCAAGAGCCCGCTCGCCTCATGGGCCCCCAGGGAGACCCGCAGGTCACCCGTTCTTACCACGACTTCCGCCCCACTTGTCTCCGCAGCCACAGGCTCTGCCGGCACCGGCGGGGGCTCCTGGCCCCAGCGGCACTCGAAGTCCTTCTCCTCGTTGCCCGGCAGATCAGCCAGGAAATGCACCAGAAGCCACTTGACCGATCCATCAGGCCACATGGCGGTCACACGGCATTGCGTCGGGATGGGCCGGCCACCGTCATGCACGACGAAGCGCGACGCATCTCCCAACATCCCACAAGGAAAGGGTACAGCCACACTGCAAGGCTCCGCGGCGCGATCGAACCGTGACAGCTTCTCAAAGTGTAGTCGCATGATTTGCCCTTGCTCCTCTGAGCCATGCCCAGCGAGTTCTATGTTATGCGCATTCCGTTCAACCGTTCCACAGACCTCTCGGTCACACTGGCTGATGGGCATTCGAGATGCGTTCACAGCTTCGGCTCGCGGGAGGGCCCCTTGACGCCTGCCACGACTGCCGGCAGCTTCGCGGTGCGAACGCTGGATGTCGTGGCGTCCAAGGCTTGCCGGTGTGGGTTCCACACACGAAGGCGCATCTGGAGCGTATGTTTGGATCGCACAGATGTCCTATATCGGCCCTGTCGGGTCACGCCGACCCAGAGCATCTTTCCTCTACGACGACAGTTCAAGCATCAGTGAGTCTGCCGGTCTCCTCAAGTACGACCCGGAACTGCCGATGTACGTCACTGCCTCGGAACCGGTTCCGCAGCCGTTGAGGAAACGACTGCGCCCGGCATGCTCGCTGCTGGTCGAGGTCACGAGATTGCCTTAGGGTTTTGCGCCCCAGGATTGACTGCTTTATGGCCGATAGGATCCTTGTTGTTGATGACGAAGAGGCTACACGCCTAACTATCGCTCGGGCGCTTCAGGCCGAAGGTTGGGACGTCGTTGGTGCGGAGAGTGCTGAGACAGCGCGGGCTGCGCTGGAGCAGGACAAATACGCCCTCCTGATCCTTGACCGCCGCCTACCCGACGAGGACGGCGTGGATCTTCTCAAAGATCTCCGACGGCTCGGTTGTGACTGCCCCGTCATCATCATCACCGGGCACCCGTCAGTCGAGACGGCCGTGGACGCGCTGCGGGAGCACGCCTTTGACTACCTCGCCAAACCATTTCGCCCTGCAGAGGTTGTCCGCAAGGTTCAGACCGCGCTCGAGGGTTACGCCAAGCTCGACGAGCATGCCTATCTGCACAAATCCTGGCAAAAGGAGCACGACTTCGACTGCGTCCTGAGCCGCGATCCCACTACCCAGCAGACGTACGTCCTCGCCATGCGCGTAGCGGATACGCCTGCGACTGTGTTGATCGAGGGCGAGAGCGGCACCGGGAAAGAATACCTTGCGCGCGCCATGCACTATGCGAGCCGGCGCGCCTCGCAGCGTATGGTCTGTCTGAGCTGTGCGGCCCTTCCGGACACACTGCTCGAAAGCGAGCTCTTTGGCCACGAAAAAGGCGCGTTCACAAACGCGCTTGTCAGAAAGGTTGGGCTATTCGAGCTGGCCGACGGGGGCACACTGTTCTTGGACGAGATCGGTGACATTAGCCCGGCCCTCCAGGTCAAGCTTCTCCGCTTCCTCCAGGAGAAGAGCTTTCAACGTCTGGGAGGGACCGCACTGATCGAGGTGGACGTCAGGGTAATCGCAGCAACGAACAAGAGGCTGTTCCGCATGGTACAGGAGGGGAAATTCCGCGAGGACCTCTACTACCGCCTGAGTGTTGTCCCCCTAAGGCTCGCACCTCTCCGCGAACGGCGCGAAGATATTCCCGTGTTTGTGCGTCATTTCTTGATCAAATATGGACTTCAGTTTCATGCTAGGCCGCTGGACATCGAGGAAGAAGCGCTTGCCATTCTGGTTAAACGGGACTGGCCCGGCAATATCCGCGAACTCGAGAACTCCATTCAGAGAGCCGCAATCCTAACGCCCGGGAATGTGGTCAGGGCCTGCGACTTGCTCCTCGACGGCGAGGCAGATTTCGAATCAACCGACCGAGACACATCGGAAAGCACTCTTGAGGCAGTTGAGCGCGAGCATATCAGACGTGTGCTAGTTTCCACTGGCTGGAACCGGGCGCGTGCAGCCGCTGTCCTCGGTATTGACCGCAAGACGCTGAGAACGAAGATGCGCAAGCACCGCATTGAGCCTCAGGAGTCGCTACTTTGACTAGCAGCATGATGCTTGCGCGTGTGAAGCTCAGTACACCTCCCCCCCGCCTGTCTTGCTCTCCAAGAGCCCCGCGATCCACTCCAACTCCTCGGTCGAGTGATACCGTATCACAATGGTCCCCCCTCGCCTGGCGCGCGGCCGCACCTGGACCTTGGCGCCAATGGCGCGCTGCAACCTTTCTTCGAGCTCGACGATATTGGGGTCGCGTGTTTCCCCGGCAGTTGCGACGCGCTCTTTTGCCTTCTTGCCCTCTGGGGTCTCCAATGCGGCTCGAACGAGCTCCTCCGTCTCGCGCACCGACAACCGCTGGTCCCGCACCTTGTTCCAGTGCGCTTGCAGCTTCGCGCCGTCGCCGGCTAGCGGCAACAGCGCTCTGGCATGGCCCTCACTGAGCTCACCTGACCGCACGCTTTGCTGCAATTCTGGTGGGAGCTCCAGGAGCCGGAGGGTGTTGGCGATAGCAGAGCGGCTCTTCCCGACCTGCTCAGCGAGTTCGCTCTGCGTCAGATGGAACTCTGTCAGGAGCCGACGATAGCCGTGCGCGGCATCCATCGCATTCAGGTCTTCCCGTTGCAGGTTCTCGACCAGAGCGCAAATGAAGGATTCCTGGTCAGAGGCCTCCCGCACGATGCAGGGGACAGTCTTCAGTCCGGCCAGTTGTGCAGCGCGCCACCGGCGCTCCCCTGCGATCAGTTCATACCCGGCCTGTGTTTCGCGCACGATCAGCGGCTGCAGGATACCGTGTGCTTTGATTGACTCGGATAGCTCGTGGACTGCCTCGTCGGTAGTCTCGGCGCGCGGCTGAAATGGATTGGCCACGACTTGCTCCGCCGGGACCTCATGAATGTGCTGCGAATGTGCCAATGCTTCACCAGAGATCAGGGCGTCAAGACCTCTTCCCAGACCCTTCTTTCTCACCCGTGAACACCTCCTTAGCCAAAGCCCTATAGGCCATGGAGCCCGAGCAGTGGCTGTCGTAGAGAACGGCTGGCAACCCATGGCTTGGCGCCTCAGCGAGACGCACGTTTCGAGGGATAACTGTGTCCAGCACACGACCCGGAAAGTGCGTACGGACCTGCTCCGCGACTTGCCTCGAGAGGTTCGTACGTCCGTCATACATGGTCAACACGACGCCCTCGATCCTGAGCGATGGGTTCAAGTCAGCCTGCACAAGCCGCACTACGTGCAGGAGTTGCGAAAGCCCCTCGAGGGCATAGTACTCGCACTGAATTGGGATCAATACGGTATCTGCCGCCGTGAGGCTGTTCACGGTCAGCAACCCCAGGGATGGTGCCGTGTCAATTATGACGATCTGGTACTGGTTTGCAAGGCATGACAAGGCGCGCCGAAGTCGTTGCTCGCGGGCGATGCTTGTCGCGAGGCTCATGTCGGCTCCGGCGAGGTCAATCGTCGCTGGCAGAACCCACAGAAGGTCGAGCGGGCCGTGACAGATTATGCCTTCCACCGTATCGGAACTCAGACTGTCAGGGTCGGCGACGAGGATGTCGTAGATGCATGCCTCCAAGTTGCTCCGATCAATGCCCATTCCGCTGGTTGCGTTCGCCTGAGGGTCGGCATCAACCAGGAGCACGCGCAGGCCCTGTTCAGCAGCGATTGCTGCCAGATTGACTGCCGTTGTTGTCTTGCCGACGCCGCCCTTCTGGTTGACTATTGCGTATGTGCGAGCCATTTCAATCCAACGCCCCCAGGTCTAGAGCCAGTAGCTGAGACAGTGAATCCACACAATTCACAAGTTTGTCCACACATCTTCCCCGCTATTGAGATTCCCCCACATGTGGATCGCTAGGGAATGACACCCGGGCCAGCACGGCCAACCACCGGGGGGAGTCAAGGGGCGCCACAGTAGGATCTTTGAGGAGGCTTTCCCCAGTTGTGATAGCTTTGCTGGAAGATCAGTATCGGAGCTCAGGCCACGCGCGCAGATAATATCGTAGCTGGCTGGGTTCATGGCGAGATCCTGGTACCGGCTCGTAAGAACACGAACATTCGCCAAACGCAGACGTGCCGATGCTAGGCGAAGAAAAGAAGAGGGCCGCTGGCGCGGCTCAATGAGGTCCACTCGTGTATCCGGGCCCAAGATTGCCAGACAGAGCCCAATGGCTCCAGCTCCTGCACCAACGTCGGCTATCCGGTCACCCGGTGCTGGCCGCAGCACCGACCAGGCCTGCAGTGCAGGGACCAACGCACCTTTCCAATGGACACCGGGGGCTCTATAACCAGTTGCCGAGGCCGTCACGGCCCAATGTGCAGCCAACTCGTTGTACGCCAGAAGGCGCTGGCGCACTTCGCGTGGCAGACCGGCGGATCCAAGGGGGAGACGGGGTTCTTCTCGCTGATGTTTCACGTGAAACATCACCTCGCCCCTGGTTCAGACGCCGCGATATTGGTTGCGCCCAGCGACCATCGAGCCCAGCGTCGCCACGTCCGAGCGTGTCACTCCGCAGATGGAGGCAGCCTCGCCGACGATAGTCGCCCTCATTCGCGCGACGTCCGCATGCTCACGTGCCAAGTAGCCTGCATACTTGCGTAGAGAGAAACCGGGGCCACTGAGCAAATCGCGCACTGGGAAACACCTGTACCCATCCCACTTCATGCGTCCCGGAAACTTAGTGACCACGTCAATGCGCTGCCGAGACTGGCGGACTTGCTGTTCCCGACTTCTGCTGACTATCATATTCTTTTTCACAATTTCCGTCAATCCAAAATGTGCCGTATGCTGCGACGAGACCAGCCTTCGCTCAACTCGCGCCCCGAACACGCGATACGGTTCACTGGGCGCTCCGGATATGAGGTCATCCGCTATGACTCCCAAGTATGCCTGTTCCCGGCCCAGGATAGTTAGTGGCTTACCTGCTGTGCCCAACTCGGCATTCTCGCTGGCCAAGACTCCGTACCCCGCGGCCTCCTCGTATCCGCATGTGCCGCTTCGGAGGAAATCCAGCGGAGGTATGAAGTCATATTCGACCGCGTACCCAAGTCGTGTGATCCGTGCGTTTTCGAACCTTCTACGGACTGCACAACCTTGCGCTGTATCTATTCAGGCAAGCTGTTCGACATCCCCTGGACGTACACCTCCTCAGCGTCCCAGCCCTCAAGCTCCAGAAAAACGACCTGGGTATGCCGTTCAGAGCATTCCGCGAACTTCACCTCGACCGGGGGGCTGGCACCCCTATTCTGCCGCTGTAGAGCGCTGAGCCCTCGAAATTGTGCAAGAGCAAGGGGCGCGTCTCTTCCGTTGCGGAGGTTCGCCAGCAGGACCTGCAGGAAAGCTCGGATCACCAATGTCTATCAGACCGTTAAGGAAAATCCTGGGGCACAGGACCACCGACTGCCCAAGGTACACCGCACCTGTTGTCAGGGTCGCCCCCCCAGCCAGCTCCGACCGGCTCGAGGTCCGCGACACCCCCTGAACAAGATCAAGCTGCTCCGCATTCTCGAAAACCATTTTCGTCGCCGCCCGGTATCTCTTTTTGTCCGCTTGCGCCCGGATGGCCTGGACCGCAGGGCCCTTGGTGGTGTTGATGAGCCTGATGTGCGTGGAAGTCCGGTCTATGTTGCGTGCCATCTCACCGCTTGGGGCGTCAATCTCTCTCGCGCAGCGCGACTTGCCCGGACCCCCGGTGCAGGAGTTGGATGGCATCGCCGCAATGCTGTCGAGCTTTATCGTCAGTGGTAACGTGCCCGTACCTACATGAGCACTGCCTCGCCTCCGGCAGGTCGAGGTCCGACCACAATGACGTCGTACCGTCCAAGTACCTGTCCCTCGTTCAACATGACAACCCAAGACTCCAGCTAAGGCTCTGCCCTTGCCCGGGGTGTCAAGGTGCAGTCACGCAGCCCTTTGATCAATTATAGGAGCGCCGTCAGCAACCGTCAAGCACTTCCTTCTGCCCGATGCTCATCTCTCAGGGCCGACGGCCGCCGCGATCAACGATTCGTTGCGCGGCCGCTCGGGGCCGTTGATCCTCTCCAGTCCAGTGGC
>JALGUG010000460.1 GCA_029820995.1 Candidatus Zipacnadia bacterium | reverse complement strand
CTCGGCGAGCGTCACGCGCCCGTTCCGCTCATGGATGAAGTCGTAGAACTTCATCGCGTGCATGTTCTCTTCCTGGGTTTGGATTCGCATCCACTGGGCCATGCCCACGAAACTCTGCGACTCGAAGTAGGCCGCCATCGACAGGTACAGGTACGAGGAGAAGAGCTCCTTGTTGATTTGCTCGTTGAAGGCGTCCTGGATCTTGGGATTGAGCATCGTTGCGTTTCCTTTCGTTGATAGTGTGAATCTGTTCTGGCTCGTCCCGCAGCTAGCTCGGAGACGAAAAGGGGACGGGGCTGATTCGTGCGAAGCACCCTGCGGGCCGTCGAAGGCAGATTAGCCCGGTTCCCTTTTCGTTCGCTGTCGGCAGCGGGGACAGACCCCGAGAAACTCCAATCGGTAGTCGACGATTTCGTACCCCCCCCAATCATCCTGCACGGCACGGCCCAGCTCAATGGGAGGGCTCCGCAGGTCGTCCACCCGGCCGCAACGCACGCAGCGCACGTGGTCGTGCCGCTCGAGGTTGGCGTCGAATCGGGCCTCGGAGCCGCCCAGGTCGAGCTTGCGCACGTAGCCCAACTCGCTGAGACGCACGAGGTTGCGGTACACGGTCGCCAGGCTAACCTTGGGCAACCGTCTTCGTACGATCTGGTACAGTCCGGCGGCGGTCGGGTGGGAGTTGAGCTTGCGAAGCTCCTCCAGGATCACCTCGCGCTGCCGCGTCCAGCGTTGAATGGGATTCTCGGCCACGCTGACCTCGCTGTGCTAATGAGAATTATTAGCAGTAACGCCCGAGGGTCAAGGGGGCAAGTCGGAAAATCGAGAAGCGAGCAGACCGAATAGAATAGCCGGCGGTCAACGACCGCCGGGAGGCGGCGGGCGACCGCCGGGAACGCTACTGACCCACCAAACGGGGGGAAGGCATCGAAGGAGGGCGCCCGGCAGCAGGTTTGCTGCCGGCTATTCAACGGGGGGCGGCAGGTCTGCTGCCGGCTGTTCAACGGGGGGCGGCAGGTCTGCTGCCGGCTTTTCGACAGGGGGCCGCGCGGCCTCGATCTTGCTGATCCGCACCCGGGTGAGCATCTGGCGGTGGCCGGTTTTGGTGCGGCTGTTCTTGCGGCGCCGAAGCTTCTGGACCACGATTTTCGGGCCCTGGCGCACGGCCAGGACCTCGGCGGTGACGCTGGCCGACTCGAGGGCCGGCCGGCCCAGCTTCAGCCCCTCCTCGTCCCGAAAGGCCAGTACCCGGTCGAACGTCAGCTCGTCGCCCACGGAAAGCCCCCGGTAGTCGAGGTCCAGCTCCTGGCCCTCTTCGACCCGATACTGCCGTCCGCCGTCCTGAATGATTGCGTACATGGTTCCGCCTGGTGGTCTGTCAACTCTTGGTTAGCGGGTGCCAGGGGCAGCTTGCCTGCCCCTGAAAGGCCAAGGGCAGCTCAATCGTCCCTCAAGGACGAAGGGCGGGCAAGCCGCCCATGCCACCCCACCTGCCGCGTGGGGAGAGTCCTGCAGTTTATCGCGGGGCCGGGTGGTTTCACAAGGGGTCGTGGTCAAAGCGGAGTTGGGGCCAGGGCGGCACGCCCCCCGTCGGAGGGGTGCCGGGGCGCTTGGTGTTCAACGCGTCTCGTTTCCTGTCGCGGGTTGGAGCAGCGACACTCCGCGGGCTTCCGCCCGCGGCTACGATCCCCCTCACCCCTAATCCCCAGTCCCTAATCCCCAGCCCCCATTCCCTTACCCCCGATCCCTCATCCCTTCCTCGAATCCTTTACGACACCTTGACCTGTCGGTCCTGGCCGTCGCGGCAGTCGACGATGAGGTGCTCCGGAGGGGCCCCTTCGCCGGCGTCGACGATTTCGATCCGGATTCCCCCCTCGTCCTCCAACTGGGCCAGCACGCGGCGCTTGCGGTTGTTGAGGTACTCGGCCACGTCGCTGGCCACGGTGACGGTGATCCGCACGGCGTCTGGGTGCTGGCAGGCCAAGAGCAGCAGGCGGACCACTTCGATGGCCATGCTCTCGGGGGTCTTGACCACGCCGGTCCCCCGGCAATAGGGACAGTCCGTGTACACGCTTCGCTTCAGGCTGGGACGGATCCGCTGCCGGGTCATCTCGACCAGACCGAAGGGGCTGGTCCGCAGGATTTTGGTTCGGGCCCGATCGCGGC
>JALGUG010000149.1 GCA_029820995.1 Candidatus Zipacnadia bacterium | reverse complement strand
AGCACGGCAGTCTGGCCGGGCTGGAAATCCCCTTCCACCGCCTGACCCGTGCCGTGTTCCTTCTTCTCCTTGCGCGCGTACACCGCCGACAGATTGCCTTGCAAGGCCACTGCGACCGCGAGCGGGAGGCCCGCATAGGGAATGCCGGCCACCACGTCGAACTCCAGCGGCTTCAGGACCCGCAGCAGTTCAGCAGCGATCGCCCGCAGGAGCTCCGGATGGGACACAACGGGGCGCAGGTCCACATAGACCGGCGACACTAGGCCCGACTTGAGCGTGAATTCCCCGAAGCGGATGCAATCCCGCTCTCGCAAGGCCACGATGAGCTGTTCGAGTGTCATGGCGATTCGCTACGAGCGGTCGAAGTACGGGTTCTTGCCCGTCGCGGACAGCGGAATGCCCCAGGCGATCTTGACGTCTTCGCCCAGCAGGCCCAGAGCGACGGCGGCCATCCCAATCGTGTACATCACCCGGCAGTCGGCCCGGTGGCTGGCTGCCACCGACACTGCCGATCCGGTGGCAATGCCCAGGTCGCCGACGTTGAACGCGCAGCGTGCGCCGGCTTGCTCGCTGGCCTCGCAGCCCGAATAGCCGCACAGATTGCAGCCGGGAATCTGTAGCCTGTTCAGTCTGGTGCCCAGCAGCACAACGACCGGCGAGGCCAGCATGTTGTCGGCGTCCCGCGCGAAGAACTGGGCCGGGATCTCCTCCGCCAGACGCCGCATTTCTGTCGCCAGCTTGAGCTTGTCCTGTTCATCCTCCACGATCGCAGCCACGAGATTGTCCTGGCCGCGCGCCTTCGGCGCAGTACGCGCAGCCACACACATCAGCTCCGCAATCTGGCGCAACCCGGCGACATCGCTCTCAGGTGAAAAACGCACCACGAGGGCAGCTCACTCCTTCCTCTCAGACGGTGCGCGAGAGGTTCGCGAAATGGCATCCGAGGTCCTTCGTGTCCGGGAGAGACGGGGGCCTGGTTCAGAGCTCGACGATGGTCACGCCCTCGCCGCCGTCGTTGTGGGTTGCGAGGTGGAAGGAGCGTACTTGAGGATGACTGCGCAATAGCTCGTGGATACCTTGCCGCAGCGCCCCGGTGCCCTTGCCGTGGACGATCCGCAGCGGGCTCATGCCGGCCAGCAGAGCATCATCGAGATACTTCTCCACCCGCGGAATCGCCTCGTCCACGGTCAGGCCCAGCAGGTGCAGCTCCCGGGGCACCGTGAACTGTTTCTCCGTCTGGATCTTGACGACGCTGCCCGGCAGCTCGCTCCGCTCGGGCTCCGGCGGGAGCCGCAGGTCAGCCCGCGCGCATTCCACTCTCATCCGGCCAACCTGGACGATGATCAGCTTCTCGTCCACTGCCTCCACCACCGTCCCCTCGCGCTGCAGGCTTCTGACATAGACGCGGTCCCCCGGCTGGACCGCCGTCGGCACTTCACGATCATCTGCTGCCGATTTCCGCCGTCGCTGCGTGCGCCGTTTTCTTTGCTCCTCTTGTGCCTTGATGCGCTCGCGCAACTGCGCGATCTCTTGTCGCCGCTGCTCGGTCACCTTGGACTGGCGCGTTTGTCGTTGCAGGTCGGCGATGATCCGCGCTGCCTCGCGTTCCGCGCTCCGAATGACCTCCAGGGCTTCGTCGAAGCCGCCCTCCAGCGCCTCTTGCCGCTGGGAACGCAGGTCCGACAGATCGTCCCAGTACTGCTCCCGCAGGCGCTCGATCTCCTCTTGCTGTCGCTGCAGCGCGCCGCGCTCCCGCTCCAGGTCGCGCTGGCTCGCCTCCATCCGGCGAATGGCCTCCTCCACCGATAGGTGGCTTTCTCCCACGAGCTCCTGGGCCCGCCGGATGACGGCCTCCGGCAGGCCGAGACGCCGGGCAATCTCGAAGGCGTTGCTGGAGCCGGGCATGCCGATCAGCAGGCGGAAGGTCGGTTGCAGCGTCTCCGGGTCGAACTCCACGCACGCGTTCTCCATCCCCTCCGCACTGTACGCGAAGGTCTTCAGGTCGTTGTAGTGTGTCGTGGCGACGGTCCGTGCACCCCGCTGGTGCAGCTCGCTCAGAATCGCCCGAGCAAGCGCCGAGCCCTCCGCCGGATCGGTTCCCGCGCCGATCTCGTCCAGCAGCACCAGAGCGTTCTCCCGGAGTTGCACCAGAATCGCTATGATCTGCGACATGTGGGAGCTGAAGGTGGACAGCGATTGCTCGATGCTCTGCTCATCACCGATATCGGCAAAGATCTGGTCGAACACCGGCACCGTGCTGCCGGCACTGGCGGGAATGTGCAGGCCGGACTGGGCCATCAGGTTCAGCAGACCGACTGTCTTGAGCGTCACCGTCTTGCCGCCCGTATTTGGACCGGTAATCAACAGCGTCGTGAACCCGCGACCAATGTGGAAGTCGATCGGCACGACCTCGTCGCGGGGAATCAGCGGGTGGCGGGCATCCATCAGACTAACGTAGCCCCGCTCGCCGAGTTCCGGCTCAGTCGCCTCCATCTGGCGGCTAAGGTGGGCGCGGGCGCTGATGTAGTCCAGCTCTCCGAGAGTGGCCAGGTCCTCCCGGATCACCTCCGCCTGCTCACCGACCAGGCCGCTCAGCTCCCGCAGAATGCGCAGCACTTCCTGCTCAATGCTCAGCTCGGTCTGGCGGAGGTCGTTTCCGTCGTCTACAATTTCCGCCGGCTCCATGAACACCGTGGCGCCGCTGTCGGATTGATCGTGCACGATCCCCTTGAAGCTGCGCTGAAACTCCGCGCGAATCGGCAGGCAGTACCGACCCGAGCGTACCGTCACTAGCCGGTCCTGCAGGAGGTTGCCGGTCGCCAACTTGGCCAGGACGTTGTTGAGCCGCTCCTGCAAGCGTGCGTGGAGCGTCTGCGCGCGCCGGCGGAGGCGGACCAGAGCCTCCGAAGCGTCGTCCACCACCTCCCCTTCGGGGTCGAGTGTGGCCTCAATGCGCTCTTCGAGCTCCCGTTGATCGCTGAGCGTCCCAGCAAGCGCACACAGCCGCGGCGCCTCGTCTCGCAGGTCGGCGAAATACTCGCGCATGCGCCGCGCGCAGCGCAGAACATCACCGACGCGCAGCAGTTCGGTACCCGCGAGTGCCGCTCCGGCCGCGGCAGGCCGGAGCAACTCGCTGATGTCGCTCAGCCCGCCAAACGGCATCGCACCCTGGGCCTCGATCACCCGTCGCGCCTCGGTCGTCTCCTTCAGCCGCTCCCGGATAACCGGCGCATCCGTAAGTGGCTCGAGCTTCCGGGCGCGCTCCTTGCCCACGCTGCACGCCGCGCAGTCCGCCAACAGCTCGGCCAACTTCGGGTATTCCAGAACTCGCAGTGTCCGCTCGTCCATGGCGCTTTCGAGGTGCTAGAGGCCCCGTCCCGCGAGGTCGAGCATGTGAGGTTGATGCAGTTCCAGAATGGACTCCAGGTGCCGATCCGCGAGCGCAGCCACTTGCGGGTGCGCCGAGGGCGCGATCTCCTGTTCGGGCGGCGCAGAATCGCCCAACAGAGCCCGCACTGTGGCCTCGACACACCGAGCCAGAGAGCCCAACTCGTATCCGCCCTCCAGCGTCAGCACCATCCTGCCCCGGCACAGCTCGTCTGCGGCCCCCACCAGGAGCTCCGTCAGGCGGTAGAACCCGCGCGCCGTCAGCAGCATCCGGGCCAGAGGATCGCTGAAATGGCCGTCGTAACCGGCCGAGACCAGGATCAGCTCCGGTTCGTACTTCTGCAGCGCCGGAATGATCGATTCCTCAAACGCGCGCTCATAGTGCGCGTCCGTGGAGCCCATAGGCAGAGGGTAGTTCAGGGTCAGACCGCGGCCATCACCCTCACCCAGTTCGTCTACGCTCCCAGAGCCGGGATAGAACGGGCTCTGGTGCAGCGAGATGTAGAGCACATCCGCCCGTCCGTAGAAGAACTCCTGAGTGCCGTTCCCATGGTGTACGTCATAGTCAACGATTGCCACCTTGTCGCGCCGGCCCTGCCGGATCGCACACTCGGCCGCCAGCGCGATATTGTTGAAGAAGCAAAACCCCATGCCCACGAACGGTCGAGCATGGTGGCCGGGCGGACGCACCAGGCAGAAGGCCCGGTCCAGCTTGTCCAGCAGCACGTCCTGGGTAGCCTTGATCAGTGCGCCCGCCGCCAGGGCCGCCGCCTCATAGGTGTGCTCGGTGGCGCAAGTATCGTAATCCAGATGGCCACCACCCCTGCGGCAGAGGTCTTCCAGGTCCTCGATGTACGATGGGTCGTGAACCCAGGCGATCTCCTCGGGCGTGGCCGGCTCGAACTTCGGGTGAGCACAGCGCTCCCACAGCCTCCCACCGGCCTCCGATTGCAGGTGCCCGACGATGGCCTCCAGGCGAGTGCGGTTCTCCGGGTGATCGGGATCGCCGTGAAGCAGGAAGCGCTCGTCGTATAGCAAGCCGACCCTGGGCGCGGTCATCTCTGATCCTCTTCAGCCGCCTGGAGGGTCTCACGCAAGAACCGGATGCTGCGCCCGGCGTGCTCCACCGGGTCAAGCTCGAAATCGAACACCTCCATCGAGACGTACCTGTTGTAGCCGATCTCCACCAACGCCTTAAAGACGCTGGCGAAATCGAAGGTGCCCCAGCCGGGCCCGCGTTGGTTGTTATCGTTCACGTGAACGTGAAACAGCACGTCGCGGCAATCGCGCAGGGCCTGGGGGGGATCGGGTTCCTCGTGGCTCATGCTGTAGCAGTCCAGGATTACTCCCACGTTGGGCCGACCGATTTCCAGCGCGAGCTCGCGGGCCTCGGAGGCGCGGTTGAGGAAGTTCGTCGAGCTGCTGAGCAACGGCTCCAGGCAGACCTTGAAGTCCTCCGCGCCGGGCAGGTCCGCGCAGGCGGTCATCGCCTCCTTGAACCAGGCCCGGGCCTCCTGCGGGTCCACGCCGGGCTTGACGTTCCGCTGCGCCGGCGACCCGACCACGATAAGGCCCGCGCCAACCTCCAGGCCCATGCGCACTAGGTCCTGCAAGTACTCGCGCGTCCTCCGCCGCACTGCGGGGTCGGGATCCGTCACATGCAGGCCCGTGGGGCCGACCAGCAGCCAATGCAGTCCGACGATCTCCACATTGTATTGCCGCCCCAGCTCGACGATCCGCTGCCGTGTCTCCGGCCTGATGTCCTGTACCCAGTCAGCCAGCGTGAACGGAGCAATCTCCAAGCCGTCAAACCCCAGTTCGGCCGCGGTCGCAAACTGCTTCTCCAGCTCGAACTCCTTGAAGATCTCGTTGCAGATCGCAAACTTCATCATGCCACCCTCTCAAGGGTCGTCAATCCGACGGTCTATTGCCGCATTGTCGGAAATGGGGAAGAAAAGGTCAAGGGGTGCGTCTGCGGGATGACATCATCCACGTCTGCAGTCCTCTGGCAGGCCCGGCTTGTCGTCCGCACGATACGCCCCTACCGCGCGCCGGTGACTAGCTCGAACGTAAGCTGATCCAGGCGTTCGTAGGCGAGGCGCCGCTGGGCCAGCTCCTCCGGGTCCCAGTCCATCGCCTTCAGTGTCTCAGCCTTGGGACGGTCGTAGCTCTCGATGAGCGCCTCCAGGTCCGGATCGGTCGGATTGGCCTCGCGGTAGGCTTCCTGGATCTCGGGGTCCGCGTTGAACTGTCGCACCTTTTCCTTGAGGATCAGATAGCTCCGCATGCAGCCCGCCGCGAAATCCCAGATGCCCTGATCGCTCTCCGTGCGGTACGGGTGCGCATCGAAGTGCCGTGGGCCGTCGTAGCCGTTATCCTCCAGCAGCTTCACCAGGAAGAAGGCGCCCTTGTAGCCCTCGGAGGCGAACCGTAGGTCCTGATCGAAACGCCCCGGCTTCTGGGCGTTCAGATCAATGTGCCAGAGCTTCCCGGCGTCAATCGCCTGCGCCACGGCATGGTGGAAGCAAAGCCCGGCCATCTGCTCGTGGGCGACCTCAGGATTCAGGCCGACCATCTCCGGATGGGCCAGCGTGGCGATGAAACCCAGCATCGCCCCGGTCGTCGGCAAGTAGATGTCGCCGCGGGGCTCATTGGGCTTCGCCTCGAGGCAGAAGCGCATCTTGTAGCCCTGGTCCATCACATATTCGCACAGGAAGTTGAGCGCCTCGCGCATCCGCTTGACCGCGCTCACAGGGTCCTTGGCCGCGTCCACCTCGGCCCCCTCCCGGCCGCCCCAGAACACATACAGCTCCGCTCCCAGCTCCACGCCCAGGTCAATGCCCCTCATCGCCTTCTGCACGGCGTACGCCCGAATCGCCGGATCGTTGGACGTGAACGCGCCATCGCGAAAGACCGGATGGTAGAACAGGTTCGTCGTGGCCATGGGCACCTTCATGCCGGTGTCGTCGAGAACGGTCTTGAATTCCGCCACGATCCGGTCGCGCTCGCCTGCTGTGGCGTTGATGGGCACCAGGTCGTTATCATGCAGATTCACGCCGTACGCGCCCAGCTCCGCCAGCCTTCGCACTGCCTCGATCGGTGTCGCTCCCGCTCGCACCTCGTCCCCGAACGGGTCCCGACCCCTATTGCCCACGGTCCACAGACCGAAAGTGAACTTGTCCTCCTTCTTTGGCTGGTACATGACGCTCATCAGACGGCCCTCCCGCATACGCTCGCTAAATCATCCGCCGCGTCAGCATCACCTTGTAGACGCGCTCGGTGGCAAGCTGGACCGCGGCCTCGGTCAGCGTGCAGCCCAGTTCCAGAGCCCGCTCGCGGCTCAGTTCAAAGTTCGTCTCGATCTTCCGGCAGAGCCTCTCGAACACCTCTTCCTTCGCCATCTTGTCGGCCGACAGAGAGCCCGAGTACTCCAGCATCGAGGCGATCACCCCCCCGGCATTCGCCAGGATGTCGGGCACGATTGCAATGCCTCGCTCGTCGAGGATGTCCATGGCCTCCACGGTGGTCGGCATATTGGCAGCCTCGACGATCAGCCGCGCCTGTACCTGCGGCGCGTTCTCGGCCGTCAGGACCTCCCCGGCCGCCGCCGGAATAAGTACGTCCACCGGCAGCCGGAACAGGGCTTCGTTCGTGAGCTCCTGTGCGGGGAAGCCCTGCACTGTTCCCACGTTCAGCGCATGCTCCGTCAGGGCCTCAATGTCCAGGCCGTTCTCGTCGTACACGCCACCGTATAGGTCGGTTATTCCCACGACCTTCATGCCGTGATCCGACAAACACCTCGCCAGCGGGCGTCCCACATTGCCGAAGCCCTGGATTGCTGCCGTTGCCCCCTCGGCGTGCCTCCCCTGCAGCTCGCGCAGCGCCAGCCGCGCCGCGTGCGCGACGCCCAGCCCCGTGCTCTCCGCCCGCCCGGGCAGCCACCCGTGGGTTCCCTCGGGCTTGCCGGTCACCGACGCCGGATCGAGGGTTTCATTGTAGATGAAGGCCATCTCGTCGGGCCCGGTGCCCATATCCGGCGCCGGGACATAAAGATGACTGGCGAACACGTCGCGGAACCGCTGGGCATAGTACTCCACCGCATCCAGACTGATGATCTTCTCAAACTCCCGGTCGCGGGGCGTGCGCTCGAACAAGCGGTACATCTCCGGCATATCAACCCGGATCCCGGTCTTGCCGCCGCCGAACTCGACGTCCGTCACAGCGCACTTGAGCGTCATCAGCCGGGCCAGCTCAATGGTCTCCCAGATGTTCACATCCCGCGCTAGTCGAATCCCGCCCTTGTACGGCCCTCGGGCCATGTTGTGCAGCGCCAGCGCACCCCAGAAGTTCACGACTTTGCCCAGGATCTTGCACGGGACGCGAAACACATGCACCTCTTGCGGGCTGATCAGTTCCTGGATTACCTCGCGCGGAAGCCCCATGCGTTGGCCCGCTCGCTGCATCAGCACCTTCGAGCGCGTCTCCGGCTCATGGCCCTGCAGGAGCAGTTCCATCGTTGACCTATACTGCGGCTCCGATGCGACACCCCTTGGCTCGGACATCAATGCGTTGCTCCTTCGCTGGCTCGCGCCGCCACTTGCGCCGCGCGGCTACCCTCTCTCCAACACCTCCCCTTTCACTTCCCCGCAACCTAGCGCGGACCTTCGCGCATGCCGCTCGGCGTACTTCCCTCCTCGGCCTCCGGAGGTGTCCTCACGCCGTTCGCGGAATACACATACCTGTCCCTCGTTACCGGAGGCGTCCGCAATGCCCCGCCTGGCAACGATGAGCTGTGCCATAATCATGGCTTGCGCGGTCGCACAGGGCAGCCTCTCTCTCGTTGGCCCGGACGGCCAAGGCCTGCCCATCGTGTTCCCAGCCGTCCAGGCGGAGCAACTCCGGCCCTTGGCGGAGGAGGTGCAGCGCTACCTGACGCGCTGTACGGGCGCGCAGCACGCCGTCAGCCCGTCCGAGCGGCCCCGCGAGGCTCGGGGCATCCTGTTGGACCTCTTCTCCTGGCCCGAGATCCGGAACAAGCTGCCGCCGGAACAACTCCAGCTCTACGGCTACTGCGATCTGCCGGCAGAGGGCTTCGTCGTGCGCACGCTTGCGAAGCAGCGCCGCGTTTGCATTCTGGCCGAGGACCTTGCCGGGCTGCGATTCGGCGCCTACACCATGCTGGAGGCGCTCGGCGTCCGGTGGCTGTTTCCCGGCGAGGTGGGGGAGGTCGTTCCCGCCCAGCCTATGCGCGCCCTGCCGGACCTCGACCTGAAGCAGTCGCCCGACTTCGAGCACCGCAACATCTGGTACGCATACGGCGGTCGCACGCAAAAGGAACGCAGCGAGTACGCCGCCTGGCAGCGCCACAACAAGATGGGCGGTGTGCGGGCCCACATCGGCCACAACCTGGCGCGTGTTGTCCCGCCGAAGCTCTATGACGCGCACCCCGAGTACTTCCCACTCATCGGCGGCGAGCGTCGCCGACCGGGGCACGGCGACGGTTGGCAGCCCTGTACCTCGAATCCCGAGGTGGTCCAGCTCGCGATTCAGGCCGCACTGAAGGCCTTCGACGCCGATCCGACCAGCTTCATGTATTCCCTGAGCCCGAACGACGGCTACGGCTGGTGCCAGTGCGACAAGTGCCGAGCCCTGGACCCGCCCGATCACCGCGACAGCGCGAACCAATACAAGGCTCGGCGGATGGTCATCTTCGCCAACCAGGTGGCCGAGGCGGTGAGCAAGAAGTATCCACACAAGTACCTCGGCTTCTACGCCTATGCCGGCACGGTCGAGCCGCCGGAAGATCTGAAGGTCCACCCCAACGTGATCGTCGGCCTGGCCCATTACGGCTACGTCGGCTGCAACTACCACGCACTGACGGACGCCAATTGCAAGAACAACCGGAAGTTCCTCGAGTACCTGGAAGGCTGGGCCAAGATCTGCAACCATCTCTGGCTGCGCGAGTACTACACCACACTGGCCCGGCCCTACATGGGGCTCACGCGCGTGGCCGCCGCACGTTCCATCGCCCAGGACATCCCGTATCTCAAAGCTCACCACGTGCTCGGCATCAACTCCGAGTCGGTGCGCCCCTGGGGCATCTGCGGCCTCAACTTCTACGTCGCAGCTAGGCTCATGTGGGACTCCTCGTTGAAGGAGCAGGACATCCTGGCCGACTACTACATCCACGCCTATGGGCCGGCCGCGGGCGAGATGCGCGCGTACTTCACTACGATTCAGGACCTCACGCAGGACAAGATCCATGCCGGGGCCGGGGAAATCTTCACGCCCGAGGTCCGAGCCCAACTGAAGGCTCACCTGGATTCTGCCGCCCGCTTGGCGCAGACCGAGGGCCAGAAGGCCCGCGTCAAGCTGGCCCAGGACTATTTCCACTACTTCACTCTCGTCCGCAAGCTTGCCAAACAGCCCTCTGAGGCTGCTCGCCGGGAACTCTTGTCCTTCGCCAAGTCGCTGCAAGACAGCATCGCCATTGACTACCGCTATCACCGTGCCGTCTTTGAGCGCGTCGTCAAGGTTCGGCCCGAGGGCCCATCCCGCTACGCCGGCGAGCCCCTGCGTCCCCTGACGACCGCTGCTCCGCAGGCGGCTCCCCCGGCATCCTGGTGCACTCTCCGCGGCCAGCATGGCGTTGTCCTGCTCGCGCGGAAGGGGGAGCAGATCCAGCTCAAGGTCCGCAACCGCCAATTGGGCCGCTACCACGATCCGTTGGCCTATGTTCTGCTCGCCCCGGACGGCAAACAACTCGCCTCCGGCAACGTGGGCCTGAACGATCAGCAGACCGTGGCGCAGGAGGCTCCGGCCGATGGCATCTATAACTTCATCGCCTCCGCGGGCAGCAACGGGTGGCAAGTGGACGCCGCAAACCAGCACTTCTGCCTGCGGGCGAAGGAACTCAAGCTGCTCTTCGGCAGCCGGAAGATGTATTTCTACGTGCCGCCGGGGACGACGGAATTCTCGCTCAGCCTCACGAGCGCTGCACCGGGCGAGACCACGGCGATGACCATCTACGCGCCCGATGGCACGGTCGCGGCCCGGGGCAACACCAACAACCGGACCGGTCAGTTCGCGCCGAAGATCCCTGTGCCGCCCGGTCAGGACGGGCGAGCCTGGTCCTTGCGTCTGTCCGGCGTCAAGGGCGCCGGGGTCTGTGAGGATTCGAAGCTTGTCCTGGGGTCCGAGCTTCCCCCATATTTGACCAATGCGCCGGAACGTCTTCTCATTCCGGGCCGGCCCTAGCCTGTGGAGGTGCCAGTCTTGTCAACTTTGTTCTTGGATCAGGCGGTCATCATCACGATGGACGCCGAGGACCGCATCATTGAAAACGGTGCGCTGAGAGTGGAAAACGGCGTCATTACCTGGGTCGGCTCAGCCGACGAATACATCGGCCGGTTCCAGGCGGATGAAATCATTCACGCCAACAATTGCGTGGTCACGCCGGGCCTGGTGAACGCCCACACACATGTCGCGATGACGCTCTACCGGGGTTTCGCCGACGACCTGCCGCTTAAGGCTTGGCTGGAGGAGAAGATCTGGCCGCTGGAGGAGGTGCGCAAGCCGGGCGATGTCTACTGGGGGACCCTGCTGGGCATCGTGGAAATGATCCAGTCGGGCACGACCTGCTTCAACGACATGTACTGGGACTTTGAGGACGCCACACGCGCCGCGCGAGAGAGCGGCATCCGTGCGTGCCCGTCCGGCGTCCTAATCGGTGTCCATCCGCAGGCCGAAGAGCATCTCGCTCGGGCCGTTGACTTCGTGAAGCAGACGCTCGACCGAGCTGACCGCACAATTCACCCCATGTTCGGCCCGCACGCCCCTTACACTTGCCCCGATGACTACCTGGAGCGCGTCACCGCCGCGGCGCAGGAGCTCGGCGTCGGCATCCACATTCACCTGTCCGAAACCGCCCATGAGGTCGAGGAGAGTCTCCAACGGCACGGCGAGACCCCGCCGGCCCATCTGGCCCGCGTGGGCGTCTTCGAGGTGCCCGTCTTAGCGCCCCACTGCGTGCACGTAACAGCCGAGGACCGCGCT
>JALGUG010000459.1 GCA_029820995.1 Candidatus Zipacnadia bacterium | reverse complement strand
GTCGTACTGCCCTTTGTCGCCGCCCTTCTTGGGCGCCGCACGGGTGCGGAAGGTGAAGCTTTCCCCGCCGTCGCGCCAGCCGGTCTCGTGGTCCGTGATCACCACCTGCCTCATGCCGTACCGGTGGCATTCGGTCCAGTGGCGCAGGTCCGCCTCCCGGTTGCCGGCGCCGTGCGCGCGCCAGACGTGCGTGCCGGCGACCTTCATCCAGGGCGACTTCGGGTTCGGGATGTCGGGCAGCACTTCCTCGAAGCGCGGCGAGAGCGTGATGAACAGGCGCTCGTAGCAATCGTTCCGCTTCCCGTCGGTCTTGGGAATGTAGCTGGTGCCTCCGTTATAGGTGACCTTCCCTTCTTTGATCTCGTTCACGGCAAACGGCGCCGAGGCGTTCGAGAGATACCAGCAAGTATTGCCCATCAGGAACAGCGGCGCGTCGGGCGGCCCTGAAATCACGACGGCGGGCCGGATCGAGCCCCGACCGGCGGGATAGTAGGGCAGCGTCACCAGGCGCGGATTCTCCAGTCCCACAGCGTGCCCATAGCGCACCTCGGCGATCCCTCCGCCGGGCGCGACCACATCCACAACCAGCGACTTGTTCCACAGCCGATAGGTATACGTCACCTCCGCCGATTGCCCGCCTGCCTCCACCCGCCAGCGCGACACCACCGTATCGCCTTCGCGCTTTGTGCCCAGGTGCTCGGCCTTCTCCGGCGCAACGGGCCCTTTGTCCGTCTGAAGACGCACGCCACCGTCTACGCAGGGGCGGATCGCCCCGCCGCGGCCCGCCCAGCGCGCCGTGATATCGCCGAGTGTCCCGCTCTTGGGCTCCAGCCGATACGCGAGCTTCCCGTCCGAGCCGGCGTACGTGAACACGAAGGCCTCGCCTTCGGTTGTCAGCGATGTCTTGAAGTCGTCCACCAGATTGTCCGGCAGAATGGTCTCGGGCCGCGTCGGGAAGGGCAGCTTGCCCGGACCAGTGTTCGTTCCGGTTCCCTGCCCCGGGAACATAGGAATGCCGCGCTCGGGACGCGGCTTGAAGGTCAGCGGCTTGAACTCCTCAGTGAACACGGCCAGATTGTCGAAGTAGATAACCCGGTCTTGCTCATTGCGCCCATTGCGCACCAGAAAGCCCGTAAAGGCCCCGCCCTTCTCCACGCGCGCGATCAGGTCCGGCGTCAGCCGCCGGTGGCACAGGAACCACTCCTTCCACCGTACCGTCTCCAGGAACACCGAGAACTCCTTGCCTGCCGCATCCACGAACAGCGCGCTGACCGCCACGCGCGGCGTTGTCGGGTCCGATGACCAGGCCCAGTTGTTGCCATAAATCCAGCACGTTACCGCATCAAAGGGCGCGGCGATCAACACCGGCTTCGGCGGGCGAATCCAGACCTGTGGATTACCGCCCGTTCCACGGTATGTCAGCTTCCCCACGTACTTGCCCCAGATCTGCTGCTCCCGGCTGCGCACGAAGCTCGCCTCGGCGTTCTCGGTCGTCACCTGCCACCCGCTCAGATCCTCAAAGTCAATCAGTGGCGGATGATCGTCCTGGGTCCGATTCGCCCACACCATCTCATACGGGCGTTCGCCCACGACTTCCTCCGGCTGCCCCGGAACTGCGCACATCATTATCACCACCATTGCGATCATGGCTTCGCCTCCATCAATCTGGTGTGGCGAGAATGCCCACTTGCGGCGTGACCGCCGTCGTCAGATCAGTGTCAATAGGCTGCTCGCTGCCGATAAGCTTGATGTGACCGCCCAGTTCCCCTTGCGTGTGGAACGTGACCTCCCACGTGCCCCCGGCTGTCTTCAGTCGAACGCCGGCGATCCCGGCACCCTCGATGAGCTCCGTCTCGTCCATCGCCGCAAGCCGCTGGTCCCCCACCTGGATTATGTGCAAGAACACATCATCCGTTCGCCCCTCTCCCGGCGTCACCTCCACCCGCCACTGCCCCATCATGGCCAGGTTCTCGGGCTTGAGCTTACCCTTCTCAATCGCCCAGTTCTTGCCCGCTGCCCAGAACTCCTTCCCCGGGCCGCCAACCGGCGTCAGCGTGGCGTCGGCCGGCAGGAGCGTCCGGCAAAACATCCGCCCTTGTACGTGATCGGCCCGGATGGTCCGCCCCTCGATGAGCGGCTGGTGCGCCAGATGCAACAGCCAGTCCTTGCGATACGAGGCG
>JALGUG010000148.1 GCA_029820995.1 Candidatus Zipacnadia bacterium | reverse complement strand
TAGACCTGCCTCTCGTCTATCGCGGCAACAGTGGAGCCGTCGGGCCACAGCACATTGGCGTGGAACTGCGCCGACCGCCGGAGCGCGCCCAGCACGAGCGGGTCCCGGGAAAAGTGGTAATAGATCCCCAGCGCGTCAACGTAGACCATGTTGTAGCCGATCACCGGGCCGTAGTGCTCGGACCAAAAGCCCGCCGGGTCCTGTTGGCCGACGACCTTAGCCATGAAGGCCTTGGCCGCTTGCTTCCACTCTTCGTTCTCAAAGCAGACGCCGGCGATATAGAGGGCCATGGCATGGTGGGTGGGGATGTTGTGCACGCCGCCGTCTGCGTACCTGCGAATGCCCTGGAATCCGAGGAGCAGGCCCTGCTCCCATTTCTTCCGAGTGGCTTCCGGCAGCGCGTCGCGCACCAGGTGGTACGCCCGGATCCAGCGGCTGTAGGTCCAGGGCATGTGGATCTGGCCCCAGGTGGAGTTGTCCTTCTTGCGGAAGGTCCACTTGCCGTTCTTGTCCTGCGCGTCCACCAGTGCCTCGCCGCCCTTGGCGATGGCTTCCAGAACCTTCGCGTCGTGATACCAGGGGTTGCTCTCGTCTTCCATGGCCCAGGCGGCCGCGAGAGGAAAGATGACATTCTGATCGCTGCAGGTCCAGGGCTTGGTGCCGAAGCGTCCCGTCTTCGGGTCCTGCGACTTGAGCACTTTCTCGACGCCCGCGGCCAGGCTCTTGATCAGGTACTCGCGCGGCGGCCAGCGATCCCAGGGCGCGCCCCGGGCGCAGGTACAGGACATCAGCATCACTACTCCCGAGAATAGCAGCAGTCTCATCGTTCACTCATACTCCAGCTCCCCGAAGTTACCGTCCCAGGCCCATCTTGTACAGATGCACCTGGTAGCCCTTGAACTCGTCCCCGAAGCGACCCTCGGTTACGTCCAACCGCCGGTTTTCGCCGATCACCTCGGCTTCGGCCTTTCCGGGCAATCCCTTGATCTGGAACGTGCCGCGTGTTGGCCCCTCGCGCATCGCGACGGCGAAGATGTAAGTCGCCCCCTCATGCTGCTTGACCATGATATCAATCGGCGTCTCGGCCGCAGACGACGACACCGTTACGACATCGCGAACCGAGGGACTGTTGAGCACGGGAGCCAGGTCGTGGATCTGCTGGTTGATGGCGGTGACCGCGTCCAGCATCTCCGGGTCCGCCAGCAGAGCGGCCTCGATGAACTTCGGCTTGAACTGGTGCACGAAGTAGACCAGGCCCATCGAGCCGTGGATCAGCGACATCCAGACTTCGGCCCGCACCTGGTACGGTGTGGGCTTGACCTTCACGTTGCTGATGCGGGTGCACTCGATGCAATTCCAGACGACCTTCCTATCGCCGGACCACTGGCGCAGCCGGTCCACGCCCTTGGGCACATACCACAGCTTGCCGGCGATGTAGTCCTTGCGGTGAACGACGGGATAGATGTCGAAGGAGACAATGTCGCAGCCCTTGATGTACTCCGGATAGTCTTCCAGATGGCCCCGGCGCACGCCTCGGCCGATATAGTTGTCGTGCGCCACGCCCTGGCCCAAGTTCAAGAGCACCGGACGGGAGGGGTCGGCCGCCTTGACCCTTTGGTAATCGCCAACGATGCGCTCCGGCTTGATCGGGGGCCCGTAGCCCCGGCCGGCACCCAGCGACTGGGCGTTATCGGGCTCGTCGCCGTGCATCCAGCCGATGATGGTCCTATCGTCCTTGTGCTGGAGACCGACCTCATTCTGGTGGCAGATCACGGGCATACCGGCCGCCTGAAGCTCGCCGAGCTGCTGCTCCGTCGGGCCCTTCCAGAGGCCCACATAAATGTTGATACCGGCGGCCTTGAATCGTGCGGCATTCTTGGGAGCTTGGAGCCACACGGCGATGGGAAAGAAGCTCGGGTCCGACGGAGGCCCATTCTCCCAGCGTCCGTAGGGGTTCCCGCTCGCGCCGGCGTTGAAAGGGCCCTCTGCGCTCGGTTGCGCCTGTCCGTGCCCGGCGTTGGCTGCAAGCATCAGGAGCACTGCGCTCAGAAGCAAGGTTGCCAAAGGCCTGCTCTGCGAGAAGTTCATCGTTTTCTCCCTCCGACCTGCAATTGTCACGACCCGGCAGTACCATCCGCCAGCAGAAGTCTATCGGCTGCGGCGTTTCCCGTCAACTTCACCTCGGCGCGCTGATTCGCATCAGACTGCAGCCTCCATCTGCAAATCACCTGCGATGTTCGGTAGGGGGAACGCTCAGCAATGGGGAAATACGCTTAAGCGTATTAGGCTTCGCGAAGGGAAGGGTCGGGCAGTGAGATCGAACACTGATTGGTTCAGAGACTGCCGGTGGGGGGTGTTCTGCCATTACCTGGCCGCGCCGGCAAGCAGCTCGGGCGGCGCCGAAGTTTCAGCCGACGAGTGGAATCGTCGCGTGGACTCGTTCGACGCCCAGGGCCTCGCCGGGCAGTTGCAGGCCGTTGAGGCGCCGTATTTCTTTGTCACCATCGGCCAAAACTCCGGGCATTACTGCGCGCCCAATGCTACCTACGATGCCATCGTGGGAATCCAGCCGAGTAAGTGTTCCCAGCGTGACTTGGTCAGCGACCTGTACGAGGTGCTGGCGCCCGCAGGAATCCGGCTCCTGGTGTACTTGCCCGCCGGCGCTCCGGCCGCCGACCCTGTGGCAGCAGCGAGGCTGGAATGGGAATGGGGATATGAAGGCGGCTGGCCCGGCTGGAGCCGGCAGCGCACCGGGAAGAGGCTGGCGGAGTTCCAGCGCAAGTGGGAGGCAGTCATCCGGGAATGGTCGCTGCGCTGGGGTCGGAAAGTGGCCGGCTGGTGGATAGACGGCTGCTATTTCGCGGACGAAATGTACAGACATCCCGACCCGCCGAACTTCGCGAGCTTCGCCGAGGCGCTCAAGGCCGGAAACCCCGAGGGCATTGTGGCCTTCAACCCGGGAGTGAAGGTCCCGGTCATCTCGCATACGGAGTATGAGGATTACACTGCGGGAGAGATCTCGGAGGCCTTTCCGGTCTGTCCGGGTCGCTGGGTCGAAGGCGCGCAGTACCACGTCCTCAGCTATCTGGGCGAGGCGTGGGGCCGGGGGCAGCCCCGGTTTGTGCCGGAGTTCGTGTTCGGGTACACCAGGGACGTGACGTCGAAGGGCGGGGTCGTGTCGTGGGATGTGCCGATCGGCGTGGACGGCTTGCTGCCGCCGGTCTTCGTGGACCAGTTGAAGGACCTGAGCCAGTTGCCCTGAGCGTCGCGGTTCAGGCCTGGGCCAGCCGGCACCCAGCCGCTCCGCCGGATGTTCTCGAAGCAGAAGCATAAGTCTGATTGGTCGGAGGAGGAACAGAACAGTGACAAATTCTGCAACGCGCAGGAAGAGCTGGCCGATGCTGGCCGTCTGTTTGATTACACTTCTTGGAGGTGCCTGTGCGGTGACTCATGCCCAGGGACTGAGGCTGTACGTGGCGCCGAACGGCAATGATGCCTGGTCGGGACGATTGCCCGAGGCGAAGAATGGCGACGGACCATTCGCCACACTCGAGCGTGCGCGCGACGAGATTCGCAAGCTCAAGCAAGGCGGTCCGCTGCCGGAGGGCGGCGTGACGGTGGAACTGCGCGGCGGCCTCTACGAGCGGGAGCGCACCTTCGAGCTGACGGCGGACGACTCGGGGACTGAAGCCGCGCCCATCGTTTACCGCGCCAGGAAGGGGGAGACCGTTCGCCTGTCGGGCGGCAAGCGGGTGACGAACTTCCGGCCCGTCAGCGATCCGGCGATACTCGCTCGGCTCGAGCCACCGGCCCGGAGTAAGGTCCTGCAGGCCGATCTCAGAGCCTCGGGCCTCACGGACCTGGGCGAAGTGGTCGCTTCCGGCAAGCGGCTGGAGCTCTTCTTCCAGGACAAGCCCATGACCCTGGCGCGCTGGCCCAACGAGGGCTTCGTCAAGATCGTTGACGTGGTCGGCGGCTCGCCCAGGAATGTGCGCGGGACCAAGGGCGACAACATCGGGAAGTTCACCTACGAGGGCGACCGGCCCAAGCGCTGGACGGCGGAGAACGACCTGTGGCTTCACGGCTACTGGTTCTGGGACTGGTCCGATCAGCGCGAGAAGGTGGCGTCCATCGACACCGAAAAGCGGGTGATCTCCCTGGTCCCGCCCTACCACCACTACGGTTACCGTAAGGGGCAATGGTACTATGCCTTCAACGCCCTGGCCGAGTTGGACCGACCGGGAGAGTGGTACCTGGATCGGCAGTCGGGACTGCTGTACTTCTGGCCGCCTGAGCCAATCAAGGAGGGAGCCGCGGTCGTGTCGGTCTTGCCCACGCTGGTGACCATGAAGGACACCTCGCACGTCACTCTACGCGGGCTGATCCTGGAGGCCGCCCGAGGGACGGCGGTGAGCATCGCGGGAGGCACGGCGAACCGTGTCGTGGGATGCACGCTGCGCAATCTGGGGGGCTGGGCCGTGCGCCTCTCCGGCGGCACGGCCGGCGGCGTGGTGGGCTGCGACATCTACGAGACCGGCGGCGGCGGTGTTGCTCTCAGCGGCGGCGACCGCAAGACCCTCACCCCGGCCCGGCTCTACGCCGAGAACAACCACATCCACCACTATGGCCGGTGGGATCGGATGTACCGGGCCGCGATCTCGCTGCACGGCGTCGGCCTCCGTGCGGCACACAATCTGCTCGACAATGCGCCTCATCAAGCGATCTCCTTCGGCGGCAATGACCACGTCATCGAATTCAACGAGATCCATAGTGTGTGCTACGAGTCCAATGACGCGGGGGCGATCTACGCCGGGCGCGACTGGACCATGCGCGGCACAGTGATCCGCCACAACTACATGCATGACATCTACGGCTTCCGGGGCCGCGGCTGCGTCGGGGTCTATCTGGATGACATGTTCTGCGGGACGAACATCTACGGCAACGTGTTCTATAAGGTGACCCGACCGGCGTTCATTGGTGGCGGGCGAGACAACATCATCGAGAACAACATCTTCGTTGATTGTCCCCGAACGATACACATAGATGCTCGCGCCATGGGATGGGCCAGCGGGTCCGTTAATACGACGATGAAGAAGAGATTGCTGGCCATGCCTTATAAGAACACGCTGTGGAGCAGCCGCTATCCGCGATTGGTGAATATTCTGGAGGACGAGCCTGCGGCGCCCAAGGGGAATATCGTGGCCCGGAACGTCTGCTGGGGCGGGACTTGGCAGGACGTCCAGGCCAAGGCGCGGCCGTACGTTACCTTCGAGGACAACCTGGTGGACGAAGACCCCCATTTCGTTGATGCCGAGCACCTGAACTTCCAACTGAAGGACGACTCGCCCGCGTACAAGCTGGGCTTCAAGCGCCTTCCCATCGAGCAGATTGGGCTCTATCGGGATGCCAACCGGGCCTCTTGGCCGGTGGAGCATCAGGTGCGCGAAATGCCCACTCCTCCTCCGCCCCGCCGGGCGGCGCGGAAGGGGCCGCCCCCGGTGTTCAAGGTCTCGCGCACGGCGGGAGCTGTCACGGTGGACGGTACGATTTCCCCGCAGGAGTGGGGAGACGCCTCCAAGGCAATGGTCATCGAGCAGGGCATCCACGGCGAGAAGGTTCAGCCCCGGAGCCTTGCCTGGGTCGCGTACGACGACACCGGATTGCTGGTCGCTTTCGACAATGCGGTGGACCCCTCGAAGCCGCTGCGACCGGGCAATACTTGGGGGCAGGACGATGCGGTGGAGATCGCGCTGCGCAATCCCGCGGCAGGGAAGAAAGCGCCGATCCTCATCTTGCGGGGCTATCCTTCGGGCCACTTCGAGAGCAGCGGCGAGGCCGGGGCGCCTCGTGCCGCGGTGAAACGAGCAGCCGAAGGCGTGCAGTACAAGGCGAAGGTCGTCAACGCCGGCCGCTGGACCGCAGAGTGGCACCTTCCCTTCACCTCGCTGGGCGTTGATCCGGCGAAGCACACCAAGCTGGCCTTCAACCTGAGCGTGCGCAAGTCGGCGCAGCCGGTCTGGGTGGAGTGGCAAGGCACTGAAGCCTGCACGTGGGAGGTCGGCAACGCGGGCTTCATCGAGCTCGTGCGCTGAGGCGGGCGCGGGAAGAAGGATGTTGGGCCGGGGCCCAGGCAATCCGGTCGCGCTTGGCGAAGATAGGTTAAGCTGATGTCTCGAAAAGCAGGTCTTGTGATCCTGGCACTGGCGCTCCTGGGACTCGCGGTGGTGAACCTGGTGTCCACTCCGCGCGGCCGGTCCCGCAGTGCCGGCGGAGAGGCGGCGGAGCAGGGGCCTTCGCACGATCACGGGAAGCCGGGCAAGATCCCGGACGTGGAGGAGTTTGGCCCGAAGGACGCGCCGATCGAGATTGTGGCGTACTACCCGCGGCCCTCCGCCGATGCCGAGAGCACGTTGACACTGCTACGAAGGCTGGTCGCCGAGTATGACCCGCACCTGCGCGTCAAGGCCGTCAACATCGCCACCAGGAAGGGCCGCAGGGAAGCCCAAGGCCCCGGCCTGCCGGAGGACGGGCTCACGGTTAATGGGCGCAGGGACTTCGCGCGCGTGGTAAGTGGAAACCTGCGCAAGATCGAATTTTCGGAGGCCGTCTATCCCACGGGCAGCCGCTGGCGCGAGGCCGATCTGCGCGCGCTCATCAACCTCGAGCTGCGCCATCAGCATCTCTACGCGAAGAAATACGAACAGGAGTTGGAGAGCCTCAAGACGGGGCAAACCTACTCCGTGGGCAATCCCCAGAGCAAGGTGCGGGTGAAAGCGTACTACCCCATGCCGGAGCAGTGCGTGGACGTCACCTTCAAAGTGCTCAAAGAGGTGGCAGAGGAGTACAAGGACCGCGTGTATTTTGAGTTCATTGACACTGTGAGCGACGACGGGTTCACGGAGTGGTGCGACGCCCATACGCTCTGTCACGGCATTCTGATTGACGGCAAGCAGGAATACGAGGTTACCGTGAACGGGGAGACGAAGAAGGTGACATTCTTCGCCCCGCTGGACACCGAGTGGACCCGGGCGGAGCTGGAGGCGGCGCTGAACGCCGAGCTGGCGGCCGTCGGCCAGTGAGGTCCCGGGCAATCCCCGGGCGTGCGCCGGCAGAATCTTCCTTCCTTCGGCTCCCGGCTTGCAGGTGAAGGGGCCTCGGTGGTAGAATAGCGAACAAAGTTGGTACTTATCGTGAAAGGGGATGAGCATTGTGCGTAGATTCAAGGCCTTCACTCTGATTGAGTTGCTGGTGGTCATTGCGATCATCGCTATTCTGGCGGCGATCCTGTTTCCGGTCTTCGCCCGGGCCCGCGAAAAGGCCCGGCAGACGAGCTGCCTGTCCAACTGTAAGCAGCTCGCACTCGGCGTGCTGATGTACGCGCAGGACTACGACGAGAGATTTCCCATGAACTACAACGACGATCACGCCAGTATGCGTTGGCGCCATTGGTGGGAGCAGATCTACCCGTACCTGAAGAACCAGCAGATCCTGACCTGTCCCAGCAACAGTCCCACCATCGGCTACATGGCCAGCAACTACGTGATCCGAGGCAGCCACGGCAACGTCAACAACGCCATGGGGGAGATCACCCACCCGGCCGAGACGATCATGCTCTGCGACACGCATCCCTACCGCGCGAACGCGTGGTGCGCTTATCCCCAGACGCTGGGCACCAGCTACCAGGGCGGGCAGGACTGCCGCGGTCGCGTCTGGGTGCCCCACACCAATTGCGGCAACGCCAGTCACTATGACGTTAACGGCCACAACGGTGGTTTCAACGCCGCGCTGTGCGATGGACATGCGAAGTGGTTTAACTTCAACCAAGGCTACTACGAGAATAGCTACAACACGCTTTGGCGGAAAACACGCTAGGCGACCGGCGGCATGAGCGAATCGCGGGCGGCAAACGCTCGCGCGGCAACGAAATCGTTGGAGTCACGCACCCGATGGCGCGTCGCGATTGTTGCGGCAGCCGTCGGGTGCGTTTCGTTGGGCCTATATGTGCGCTGTCTGTGCCCGACGGTGTACTGGTCGGACTCGGGCGAGCTGATCGCCTCCTGCGTTGAGCCGGGCATCGCGCACCCCAACGGCTCGCCGGCCTACACGCTCCTCGGCTGGCTCTTCTCCCTGGCGCCGGTGGGCAGCCCGGCGTACCGGATCAACCTTCTGTCCGCCTTCGCCGCGGCGGCGACAGTGGCTCTAGCGTTCCTGGCGGCGTATTATGTCGGCAGGTGCGTCAATCCGGACGCCGCCTGGTCCGGCCTGCCGTTGGCCGCAGCCCTGGCGAGCGCGGTCGCAGTGGCAGTGGCGCCGGCGTTGTGGCAGAAGGCGACGGTGGCGAACAAGTATCCTCTGGCCGCTGCCGTCTGTGCGGCGATGCTGCTGGTGGCCGTCGGGCGGCAGCCGCGTCTGCTGCTTCTGGGCTTGCTGTTGGGCCTGGGCTTCGGCGTGCACCCCTTTACGCTTTGCGGCGCACCACTAGTAGTGCCGGCGGTGCTGCGCGTTCCCCGAGGTGGCCGGGCTCGCGCAGTCGGCGGCGGGTGCCTGGGCATCGTGTTGGGGCTGCTGCCTTTTCTGTACCTTCCCTTGCGATCGCTCGCCGATCCCGCTCGCGACTGGGGCAACCCGGAGACCTGGCGCGGCTTCTGGTGGCTGGTCAGCGGACAGGAGTTCAAGGGATTGATCTTCGGCGTGTCGGCCAGGGAGCTGCTCCCCAATCTGGCCTACTGCGCGGACCTGCTGCTGTCGCACTTGGGCCCGCTGGCGCTGATCCTGGCGGCCCTGGGCGCACTGCTGCTCCCCGTCGGGCTCTTGGGCCGTCGCAACCAGCTTCCCGCCGCCGTGGGTCCTGCGGTGATGATGATCGTCGCCGACCTGCTCTTGGTCGTGACCTACAACATGATGAGCGACCGCTACACGTGGGAGGCGTACTTGCTCCCCTGCTATGTGGCGCTGCCCTGTCTGGCGACCGCCGCACTGTGTGCACTCGGCTCCGCCGGGGCGCGTCTCTCGCGTGCCGCCGCCTGGGTCGGCGCCGGTGTCGTTCTTCTGGGAGCCGCCTATCAGGCGCAGATGCACTATCCGCAGGCCGACAAGTCGCGCCTCACCAGTGCGCGGGACCACGCCGTGGAACTGGCCCGCCAGCTACCGGGAGGCGCACTGCTGGTCCACAATAGCTCGGAAATCGGCTTCCTGCTGATGTACCTCGACGAGGTCGAGAACGCGAACACGGGGCTCACCGAAGTCTACTTGCCGCTGCTGGTCTACGATTGGTATGGCTCGCAGCTCAAGGCGAAGCACCCGCGCCTGGCGATCCCGCCGGCATCGTTCGCGGCGCCGCGCCAGTTCGTGACGGCGAATTCCGGCCTGCCGATCTACGCGTATCCGGGCGGTCTGGACCCGTACATTTCCCGCGCCTCCCTGCGCCCAACCGGTTTCCTGTACCAGGTGCGCAATGATGCTGAGCCGTCGCGCCGGCCGCCCCTCACGCCCGAGCAAATCGCCGCCCACATCGGCGCAAACGACTACGACGGCAGAACGGTGGGAACGTACCTGAGCCTGTTGCGCACCTTGGGCCTGTACTACCTGCGCGAGGGCGAGCATGAACGTGCGGTCCATTGGCTGAGCACGGCGATCCGCACGGGCGGGGACTGCCGGGCGCGCGACGACGGCGACGTGCGCCAACTCACGTCGCGGTGCCGCCTGGACCTGGCCATGGCGCTGGCACGGCAACGGCGCTGGCCCGAAGCCGAGCGCCAGTTGGCCCAGGCGCGGTTCCTCGATTCGGCCAAACTGCGGGCCGAGCGTGAGGTGCGCTGGGGCCTTGCCCGGGCCCGGCAGGGGGACGGCATCGGCGCAGTACGGCACCTGCGCCGGGCGCTCCGCCACGATCCCAGTCACCCAACCGCCCGATCCATTATCCAGGGGCTTGAGGGGAAGCCGTAGGTCGCTTCGAGGCCTCCGCGGGTGTGGTGGGACGGTAGCCGTACTTGCGCAGGGAGGGCTTGACGGCGTCGGTGAGCAGGTATTCGATCACGCGGTTGGCGGCGTCGGGCTCGCGGCTGTTCAGCAAGATGGCCGCCGGGGCATACATCGGCGGATAGAGCTGAGGATCAATCATCGCCACCTTCTCGACGCTGCCCGTTACACCCTTAGATTCCCCGGTGGGCGTGTACGTCTCGATGAGGCAGGTATCGTAGACCAGCGCGGCGTCGGCGCGGCCCTCGCGCATGTACTTGATCACTTGCGCCGAATCCGGCGGGTACACCAGCTTTGGCTGCAGCTCGTCCCACAGTTTGGCCCGCTTGAGCACGTCCTGAGTGTAGTAGCCGACCGAATTCTCAAACGGCGGCGGCATGGTCACGTGCTTGATCTCGGGCTTTAGCAGGTCCGGCAAATCCTTCACGGCGTGCGGGTTGTCGGCGGTCGCAATCAGGGCCAGCTCGAACCGCGCGATGTTGCGCACGCTTCCCTTGACGATCTTGTGGGCCGCTTCGAGACGCTCGATCTCCTTGTAGCCCAGAGAGACGAACACGTCGGCCTGAACCTCGCCGGCGAGCACATGGTCGGTCATCTCGACGACGGGGTAGATCTTCATGCGGAAGCGAATGCCGGGCAGATGGTCCTCGATGTGCAGCGCGATGTCTCGAAAGGCGCTCACCAGTCCGCAGGGGACCAGCACCTTCACCGGAACGCGCACGGTCTGGGCACGTTGGGCCAGGCGGCGGGCGTCAGGCGCGTTCGGCGACGGCGTCCGGTCGCCCGGCCGGCAGGCGGTCACCAACAGGGCCCCGGCCGCGAGCATACAGGCTAGCTTCAGACCACGAATCAGCACCTGCGCACCTCTCAGAAAGGCTTCTCCCGACGGTTGGGCGAATGATGGATCCTGCCTTCGAGGGATAACACGCCGTGACCTGCTGAGCGGACACGACGCAGCGGGTTCTTCCGGTTCTGCGGGGGACCGAAGAGCCACGAACGAGAATCCTCAGGCCGCGCACCAGAACGAGGGCCAGGATGCCACCCCCACAGGAGCAGCAGAGCCTACGTGGCCAGTTAGGTGGGCAAACTGCAGTACACCCAGGTTCTGGGGGCCGCTCAATTCCTCAGCCGATCACCCGATCAAACGTGGTTAGGTTGCTCGCCCCTGAAACTGACTGCTGATGGCTAATCAGCTCTGTTATGTCTTCTCCGGGGCGCCCCGTTCGCCGGTCTCCTATCGTCTGCTCCGGCCGGGCCCGTTGGCAGCCCAGGTCTTCGCAGGCCCTGCGGCCGGCCGCGTTCCGACCGCGAGAGACGGCGACTAGCTTGCGGAGGCGGTGCGTTCGCCCAGACGGGGTCCAAGAGGCGCAGCCACGATGTCGCCAACGACTTCAAGGCTGCCCGAGATACTGTCCGACCAGCATCCCGCCGAACCCGGGAGCGATCTCGCTCCCCTTCGCCGCCGGCCGGCAATTGGATCATAACTGCCCTTCCGGCGACGGATAGCTGCATGCAGGCGTTTTCGGCGTTTCGGCTGCCGGTCCGCCACCCGTGGCGCCACGAGGAGGCGAAC
>JALGUG010000007.1 GCA_029820995.1 Candidatus Zipacnadia bacterium | reverse complement strand
CGCCGGCGGAACGAGCAGCTCGACCTCCGCCGACGCCCCGGCATTCAGCCCCTCCGCCATGTCGGGCACGACCAGCAGCCCATCCGCCTGCACGAGCGAGCTGAGCGCGCTCGCCCCTCGCTTCAGCGGCACGGCGACGAGATCGCTGCCCACGCGCCCGACCCGAGCCCTGATGTACTCGCGTGTGCCCGACTTGGACGGAACCTTGCGGCGGACCGTCGCGCTGACTCTTGGCCTCTCGGGGACCGGCAAGCCCTGCAACCGGAAGATGACCGGCTTCGCCAGGAGATCGAACGCCATCCATGCCGCGACCGAGTAGCCTGGAACACCGATTACCGGCACCCCCTCCACGAGGCCCAGCGCCGTCGGCTTGCCCGGCGCCAGGCGGACGCCGTGGACCAGAAGCTCACCCAGTTCCTCGATCAGCCCCGGCACGAAGTCTCTCGTCCCGGCCGATGATCCGGCGATTACGGCCACCAGATCGTGAGCGGTAACAGCGCGGAGGATGGCGGCTCGCAAAGCCTGCGGATCATCGGGGGTCGGCGACTCGGTGAGCGACTCCCCGCCCCACTCTCTGACGAGCCCGGCCAGCAGGTACGAGTTGCAATCTATGACCTGCCCCGCAGAAAGCGGCTGTCCCGGACTGACGACCTCGTTGCCCGTGGGCAAGAAGCGAATCTTGGGCCGAGGGACCACCTGAACCTCTGTGACCTGGGCGGCGAGCAGCGCGCCAACGTCGGCGGGCGTCAGCCTATGCCCGGAAGTGACAATCAGCTCCGTCGCAACCAGGTCCTCGCCCAGCAGCCGCACGTGTTGCCAGGGTGAGGCAGCCGCCATAATCTCGATGGTGTCGGGCGAGGGCTGGTGCACGTTCTCGACCATGATAACGGCATCGTAGCCCTCCGGCATCAGCTCTCCGGTATTGATCGGGCGCGCCTCAGCGGGAACGGCAAGCACACGCGGCTGCGATTCCGTTGCCGTACTGGTCAGATGGGACTTGACTGCGAACCCGTCCATGGCCGCGGAGCAGTAGTGGGGCGAGCAAGCCCGGGCGAAGACGGGAGCCGCGGTAACGCGACCGAGTGCCGCAGTCGGAGGGACCGACTCAGGCGAGCCCGGATGCACTTCGCCCAGGGCCTCCAGCCAGCGCCGACGGGCCTCCTCAACCGATGTCATCTTCAGGTAGACGCGGCGCTGCGGCACCGAAGGACCTTCTCCTGGATCTCTCATGGCTGAACCTGGCATGCAGACGGCCGTTGAAACACCCGCCTGGCCTGCTGCTACAAGAGCAGAACGTCAACTCGCGATCCTGCGTCCAATCCCTCCGAGCCGAGCGGCACCTCAACCAGGCCGCGGGCCGCGATGAGCGAAGACAGGGCCGCCGACTTGCTGAACAGCGGCTCGGCGACCAGCTCGTCGTCCTGTTTCCTGAGGCGCACGCGTACGTATTCCGTGCGGCCGGCATCGGAGGGGACCTGGCGCGCCAGCCGGGCGACGACGGTCGGCTCCCAGAGGTCCTGCTCGCCGCCCAGCCGCCTGAGAATCGGCCTGACGAGGCAGTGGAAGCTGACCATGGCGCTGAGCGGATGGCCCGGCAGGCCGAACACCGGCTTGCCGTCCGCGACGCCGATGATCGTGGGCTTGCCGGGCTTGAGGGCGACTCCGTGCACCAGGACCCCCGGCTGCCCGAGGCCGTCCAGGACGCGCTGAGCCAAATCGCGCTCCCCGACCGAGCTGCCGCCGCTGATGATCAGCGCATCCCCCGCCTGGTGGGCGTTTCGAGCAGCCTCCTCCAATGAGCTCTCCACATCTCCGACGATCCCGCCGAATCGCGGCTCTCCGCCGGCGTTGCGAATCATCGCCGCCAGGCCCCAGCAGTTGGCGTCGCGCACCTGCGCAGCCCCCGGCTCCGCCTCGGGCGGCACCACTTCGTCGCCGGTGGAGAGCAGCGCCACAACGGGCCTGCGATGGACCGTCACCCGCGTAACGCCCAGTGTCGCCAGCAGGGCCAACTCGCCCGCTCTCAGCCTCGTGTGCGCTGCCAGGCAAACGTCGCCGGCCGCAACATCCTCCCCCACGCCAATCACATTCTGTCCGGGTGAAACCGGGCCGCTCACCTCGATGGTGGATTGCCCGAGCAGCTCGGTGTGCTCGATCATGACGGCCGCATCGGCGCTCGTCGGGAGCATCCCGCCCGTCGGCATCTCCACGGCCTGTCCCGGCCCAAGGGGCACGTCGGTCGGCTCTCCCATCTGCGCTCGGCCAACGACCTCCAGGTACGCCGGCAAAGCCGCCGTCGCACCGGCCGTATCGGCGGCTCGGACGGCGTAGCCGTCCACCAGCGATTTGGCGAAATGGGGCACGGGACCCGGCGAGCGGACATCCTCGGCCAGTACTCGACCGAGGCCCTCGGAGGCCGGGATAGCTTCCGGGCCAGTGCGTACGGAGCCCAGTGCCTCGGCTGCGATCTGCCGCGCCTCGTCAATCGTGGTCAGGCTGAAGAATCCCTTCGGCCGGGAGGTCATCGGTCATTCCACTTCGGAGACTGGCCCGCAGGCATCTGACAACGAACGATTGGTTCCCTTCACCGCTAGTGAATTCCTGCGGCGGCGCACGCCGCCTCACGCGCCGATCTCGACCTCGCTGACCCACATCAGATTGGGCCGCGCCTCGGAACCCGCGCCGGCGGGCTGCACCACGCGCAGGCGTGAGGTCGTAACCGCATCGAACCTCAGCTCCGACACCACCGTGTGGGGCGTATTGCGGGCGGAAGCTACCCGCTGCCACTGTCCGTCTCGCCGGACCTCCACCAGCACCTCGCGGCCTGCGTGCGGCTCCACAAGCGTGGCTTCCCAGTAGACGATGACGCGCGACACTTTCGTCGGTCGGGCGAAATGAAACTCGATCCAGTGCGGGTCGCCCGACTCGGCGGAGGCCCAGGCGAACTTGGTCCAGTGCGCGCCCCGCGGCCAGACCTCGCCGTCGTTCACGGCGGCGGGCACATAGCCGTGATAGCAGCTATCAACGGTCGCTTCGACCCCCTCGGCGCGGGCCAGGTTGACCTGAAGCCGTTCCGGGGCCACAAAGACGGCCCGGGCTTGCGCCTCGGTGGACCATGTGCCGGAGGCAATCCGGGCGCTCAACTCCTGCACGAACCCGCCGGCCTTCGGCGCCTCAACGGCCAAGTCGAGGTCCCGGGCGGTCCCTGCAGGCAGCTTGACCTCAACCTCGCCGAGCGACACGCTCCAGCCCTCGCCGGGAGGCCGGCACACAACGGCGACTGAGCGGTCCGTGGAGGAGTTATTGACGAGGTGAAGACGGGCCTTCTTCGTCCGGCTGAGCGCCAGGGGGGCCTCAAAGCTCAGAGTGGCCTGCACCGCGGGCCGCAGCGGGATCGGTCGGACGATGGCGGCGCGCGCGGAGGCCGAGTCCGCCAAAGCGATCACCTCAAAAACGCCGCCGAAGCCCTCCGCTGGAGCAGCGAACTCCCCGCCGCGTAGCAGCCGCAGGCCGCCGGCGTCGTGAACCAGATAGAACACGCGGGCTTCGCCCTGCGGCTCAGTGCGCAGGCGGACCTCCACCCGGTCTCCCGCCACCGCGGCATCGGGCCCCTCCAGCGCCGCCCTCGCCGGATAGGCGCCCCCGTTCGCCCGAAGCGCCAGCCGCAGCGCCCGCAACAGCGACTCGCCGATGGTCTCTCCGGTCCAGGTCGTCGCGAGCGCGGGCTGCCTGTTGTACTCGGCCACGATGGCCTGCACCAGCGACTGATCCAGACGCTGCTTCGAGTCCTGCGCCAGCTTCTCGACCTTCGCCAAGAGCTGCAGCGGCGCCGCGGCCTGGGCTGCTTTCGAATCCTCCAGCGCACGCCGAACGTGCTCGCCCACTCGCTTAAGCTCTGCCGCGGCCTCCTGAGCTTGCTGTCCCGCGGCGGCCACATGGTAGGCGGCGACCTCACCGGGCGGCAGCGAGACCTCGAAGTACGCCCCGTCCCCCTGCCTCACGAGCGGCGCGACCCGTCCGCGGATGATATCCGCGGCCCGCCCAGACGCCGCCCCCTGGAGGCCCAGTTCCGCGGTATCCAGCCTCAGGCGGCCGCGGTACGGCCCGCCGGTGTCGTTGAGCACGGCAAAGTAAAGGTCGCCGGCGGCCCACGAGCCGTAGCGCTCGACGTGCGGCCCCGCCGGGTTGCACCGGGCGTGTGTGACCGGCTCCCACCCGGCGGCAGAAAGCGTCTTGAGGCCCGGCATGAAGGTCTGGTACAGATCCTTGAACTTGGCGTACGCCTCGTCGCACCGCCGGCCCACGCTGGGATAGAGCGCATACAGCACGCTGCGGCGCCAGTGCTCGTCCTGCTTGGCGCGTTTCCCAAAGCCGCCGAGGTTCAGGAAGTTCAGCAGCACGGCGGGCTTCTGATACGAGGCCGAGCGGATATACGCGAACCGCTCGTGGTTGGAGATCGAACTCTCAATGCCCGGAACGTCCGATACCGTGTACAGCAAGAACGTGTTCATCGTGTTGTGGATGTTCGTGAACACGTAGCGGCGCTGCGGGTGCAGCTTCTCACCCAGCACTTCCAGGAAGTCGTAGGTATAGTACCGTCCCGGGGCGACGACGCGCTTGGTCTCCGCATCATAGCTGAAGGGATTGCGGCTGCAGTGGAAGTGTGCGTGCCGGTAGTTGAGGCAGCCCGTGGCCCAGGCGGACACGCTGTCAATGTACGCGCCGTCAATCTGAGGGATGTTCTCAAACATCTGCTGGTACTTCTCGAGCGCAAGCTTGCCGGGGGGCAGGCGCTCCGGAGCAAGGTCGTCCAGATACGGGCTGGGATTGCAGGTGAACCGCAGCAGCTTGTAGGGCACTTTCGGCTTGACGTCGGAGGAGAAGTCGGTCGCAATCCGGAACACCGGCCCGCCGTCTGCGGCCTCCAGGGCATAGGCCTCCAGAGCCGCGACCTGGGCATTAACGGCGTCCTGCTCGAAGCCGGGGTTGGCGGCCAGGTTCTTGTCGGGCTCGGCGGCCGTGGTGACCGAGATATCGTCAAACCAGACCGTTCCCGTGTGGCCGGCACGGAACAAGCAATGCAGGCGCACCAGGGCCGCGGGGCGCGGCGGCGTGAACACGTGCTCGGCATACTGCCAGTCGTGCGTGCCGGGCTCAAAGCTGGCAATCTGCCCGAAGAACCACTCGCCGTTTTCGAGCTGGATGTCGCCGTACAGCGAGTACTCGCGGTCCCGGACACCGGTCACGTTCTGCGCCTTGCTCCAGCCGGAGATCTTGATCGCTCCGATCTGCTTCTGATGCACGGGAATGTCCTGCGACGCGCCGACCCACTCGCCGGCCACGGTCTTGTGGCATTTCAGACTGCGCGCCCCTTCGGCGCGGCTCACAGTCGGGTCTGCGGCCGCGGCCCGCAGCGTCCAGGCGGCCAGGGAGGTCCGGCGAGTCCGGCGATACTCGTTCCACGCCTCCAGAGCGTCAGCGCGGCCCTGGGGCAGACGCGGAAGGTTGATCGTGGACGAGGACACCTCCGTGTAGGGCATGGTCAAAATGCCGTGCTCCTCGTCGTACTCCCAGCCGCCGGGGCCGCCCTCATGGTACGCGTAGTGCGCCGGGTTGGGCAGCTTATTGTTCGGGAAGGCGAATAGCCACATGCCCTCGGCCCGCGAGAGCCGCTCGAAGGCTCGCGGAAATAGGGCATAGTAGCGGCGCAGGGCGTCGCGGAATCCCCAGCGGCCGTCCACGGGGAACAGATAGCACGCAAAGGCTGCCCGCGACTTGACCGGGCCCACGCCCTCCGGTGTCAGACCGAACGGCGCGTGCAGCGCCACGCCCCCCGGTCCAGCGGTCAGCCGATAGATGAAGGGCTGCGAGGGCTCCACTGCCAGCGCGAAACCTAGCTGATCATTCGGCGGCGTAAGCACGATGAGCGGATACTGCTGCTCCTCGAACTCCCTCTCGACCGAAAGCTCCTCCCATCTGTTGATGTCGTGCCACCAGTGCCATCCGGCCAGGTCGGCGGGGAAGCGGATCGTGAAGTCTACCGCCCGGTCTTGGCCGCTCTGGTCCGTCAGCTCGCCGCTGAGCGCCCAGCTCTTACCCCGCGAGGCTCCGGTGCAGCGCAGGGACAGCCGCAACTCCGCGAAGCGCTCGGACACCGACTTCCCCGGCGCAACTTCGAGCGAAACAGGCGGCGCTTTCTTGTCTGCGGCCACGTCGGCGACTTCAAGTCGCGCGCGAGTGAGCGGCCCGATCGCGGCGGAGCAGCTCAACCCGGCGGCAAGGCCTACGACCACGAGGACCAGTGGTCTCATCGGGGCATCACCTCAGGCGACGCGCTGTTGCGGAAGATTGTGCCGGTGTTCTTCGCCACGAAACTAGAGGCGACCTCGCGCAGTCCGTGCGCGGCGCGGCAGCGCGACCGGGGGAGCAGGAATTGCGACAGGGGCAGCGAAGGAGACGAAGCGTTGGGGCGGGCTACGCGGCAACAATCACAACAGGGCTAGGGATGGCGCCAGAACACCACAAGCAGCGGAGCTGGGCGGATCGAGGCTGGTATCTGGTGACCGAGTTCGGCCAGTCGCGGGCCGAACGCTATCGGGAGACCGTGGAGCTGGCCAAGAAGCTGCCCAACTACGTTGAGCTCCTCGACGAGAACCTTCATGTCGTCCACCGCAACATCTTCCGCCGCGAGGACCTGACCGAGCAGGTCTGGAGGCTGCTGGACACCATTCGTCCGTGGCAGTCGGCGCGAGGATACGTCAAGGGCGATGAGCTGGAAGTAAGCCAGATCCTCGCCGGTCTGCAGTGCTTCGTGTTCGAGAAGGATGAGCTGGAGTGCGACCCCGACCCGAAGTCGGTTCCGCTGTACTTCGGCTGCCCCCGCTCCGGCATCGGGCTCTGGCTCACGGCCAGGGCGCCGTGGTACCTGGAGGCCCGGCCGCAAGGCGCCACCTTCCGGGTGCCGAAAGAGATCCTCTTGGCCCATCTGCGGCGGACGCTGGCGCCCTGGCGGATCTGCCCCAACCTGGACCTACCGGCGGCCGAGGAGCTCTTGCGGCGGCTGCCGGACGAGATTGACGTCGCGCAGGACCGCCGGTGGCAACTTAAGAGCAACTGGTGGCATCGGCGACCCCAGATAGAGCCGGCCTCGCCCGCGGACTACTATCAGTTCCTGCTGGAGCACCTCTACGCCCGAGCGCGAGGTGAACCCAATGGCTGACGAACTCGACCTGTGTATTCGCGCCCGGTATCCGCTGCTGTACATCGTGACGTACGAGGAGCAGCGGGCGCTGGATCAGCTCGAGAAGCTCTGCGTGGCCCAGAAGAAGAAGCTGTTTGTGTGGTCATTTACCCAGGGCCTCTACAACGTGGCGCTGCCTGAGCGAGTGGACACCTCCCAGCGCGATCCTCAAAAGGTACTCGCCACGGTCATCAGCGCCGAGGACAACGCCATTTACGTCCTGGCGGACTATCACCACTTCCTCAAAGACCCCGGTATTCTTCGGCTCTTGCGCGAGGCGCGCCAGAAGCTGAAGCCCAGTCACAAGACTCTCGTCATACTTTCTCCGGTCCTGGAGATCCCGCCGGACCTTGAAAAGGATGTAACCGTTGTAGACTTTGCTATCCCTTCCTTCGACGAAGTTGCACAAATCGTGGACGCGATGCTGGAGGCGCTGCAGGAGCGCGGAAATTGTAACGTAAGTGTGGACGCGGGAACCAGGGAGCGCCTGATCAAAGCGGGGCTCGGGCTGACCATTGACGAAGTGGAGAATGCGCTCAATAAGGCCATCGTGATGCACAAGGGATTGACGGCGGAGGCAGTCGCGACGGTGGCGCAAGAAAAGCGCCAGATCATCCGCAAGTCGGGCGTGCTGGAGTTCTACCAGGCCACGGAGCAGATGGGGGACCTGGGAGGACTGACGGAACTCAAGGAGTGGCTGCGCAAGCGAACGCGGGCGTTCTCGGAGAAGGCGCGAGCCTTCGGGCTGCCGGAGCCCAAGGGCTTGCTGATGGTGGGCGTGCAGGGGTGCGGCAAGTCGCTGACGGCGAAGGCGGTCGGCTCGCTGTGGCGACTGCCGCTGCTGCGGCTCGATATCGGGCGGCTGTTTTCGGGCGTCGTCGGCTCCTCCGAGCATAACATGCGCACGGCGATCACGGTCGCGGAGTCCCTGAGCCCCGTGATTCTGTGGGTTGATGAAATCGAAAAAGGCATGGCCGGCGTCGGGAGCTCCAACTTCAGCGATGCGGGCACCGCCGCGAGGGTCTTCGGGTCCTTCGTCACATGGCTCCAGGAGAAGCAGAAGCCGGTGTTTGTGATCGCCACGGCCAACGATGTGTCGCAACTGCCGCCCGAGCTGATTCGTAAAGGGCGGTTCGACGAGATCTTCTTCGTGGACCTGCCGCGCGAGGCCGAACGGCGCGAGATTTTCGACATTCACCTGCGCAAGCGGAACCGCAACCCGGAGGACTTCGATCTGGAGACCCTGGCGGCAGTGTCCGAGGGCTACAGCGGCTCCGAGATCGAGCAAGCGATCATTGCCGGCCTGTATGACGCCTTCGATGAAGATCGCCCCCTCACCACCCCGGACATCGAGCGGAATGTGAAGAAGTCCGTGCCCCTGTCGCAGACGATGGCGGAGCGCATCGGGCAACTGCGCGAATGGGCGAAGTATCGGGCGCGGCCGGCCGCGGGCGCCGGCTAGCAAGAGGAAAGGACGGGCAGGTGGGATGCCGCTAGAGGCGCTGGAGTGGCTCGAGATCCCGGACGAGGAGACGCCGCGGCCCACGGTGGTGGCCGAGCAGAAGGCAGTGCTCGGCAAGCGCTGCCCGCAGTGCGGATGGCTCTGCGAAGAGCAGGACGTGGAGTGCTTCCGCTGCGGCTACGACTTCACCCAGGACCGGCAGATCGCCGAGCTGTTTCGCTCCCTGGGAATGCGGATGCCCAAGCGGATTATCAACCGGCAGACGAATCTGGCGCAGGCGCTGCGCCGCCAGGCGGCCTCCGAAGCGCCGATCTACGATCTGCGTCTCCAGGCCGAAGAGCTCGCCCTGGCGCGAGGATTCGACGAGCTGATCTGCCTGGACGACGTGAAGGTCGAGCAGTACGAGCACCAGCTCCAGGCGGCGCTGCGTTCCCTCCAGCACATGCGCGGCCGCGTGATCCTGGCTGACGAGGTGGGTCTGGGAAAGACCATCGAGGCGGGCCTGGTGATGAAGGACCTGGTGGAGCGCGGGCTGGCGCAGTCAGTCCTGGTGCTGTGTCCGTCCTCGTTGTGCGAACAGTGGCGCGAGGAGCTGGAGACCAAGTTCCGCGAGGCCTTTCGGGTCGTGCGTCACAAGCACCAGTGGGAGGGCGCGACCAAGATCATCGCCTCGATGGACTACGCCAAGCGCAAGAACGTGGCGCCGCACGTGCTGGAGCGAGACTGGGACTTGCTGATTGTGGACGAGGCCCACAAGCTCAAGAACCGGAGCACGCAGTTGTGGAAATTCGTGAACCGGATCAGGAAGCGCTATGCGCTGCTGCTGACGGCAACGCCGGTGAGCAACAACCTGATGGAGTTGTACAGCCTAATTACGATCCTAAAGCCCGGGCAGCTCGGGACGGCCCGGGCTTTCAAGCGCCAGTTCTGCGACCGCGGCGACCCGCGCATACCCCGGCACGCCACGCAGCTTCGACGACTACTCAGCGACGTGATGATCCGCAATCGGCGCAGCAAGGTCAACATCACGCTACCCCAGCGACAGGCGGCGATCTTCCACCTCGAGCTGCCCCGGGCCGAGCGCGAGCTGTACGACGCGGTGACCGAGTACATCCGGGAGGAGTTCCAGCAGAGGCCGGAGGAGAAGTACCTGCGGCTCTCGCTGCTCACGCTCCAAAAGGAGCTCTGCAGCAGCCCGCAGGCAGTGGCGGGGACGCTGCGCCGCATGGCGGCCGATACGAAGGGCCACTCGCCGGAAACGTGCGCGCGGCTGGCCGACTTCGCCGCCCTGGCCGAACAGATTCCGTCCAACCGAAAGACCGAGGCGGTCCTGGAGCTGCTGCGCGAGTTCCCGGGGCAACTGCTCGTGTTCACGGCCTATCTGCCCACGCTGCAGCACGTGCTGCGCCGGATCACCGAGGCGGGCGAAGGCGCGGTAGGATTTCACGGCGGTCTGGCTCCGAAGGAGAAGGAGCAGGCGGTCCGGGCATTCCGACAGGGCCGGGCGCGGGTGATGGTCAGCACGGAGTCGGGGGCTGAGGGGCGGAATCTGCAATTCTGCCACATGCTGGTGAACTTCGACCTGCCGTGGAACCCCATGCGGGTGGAACAGCGCATTGGCCGGCTGCATCGTCTGGGGCAGAAGAATCCGGTGACGATCTTCAACTTCTCCACCAAGGACACCATTGACGCGCGCATTCTGGAGCTGCTGGCACGCAAAATCCGCATGTTCGAGCTGGTGATCGGGGAGCTGGACCTGATCCTGGGTGCCATTGACGACCGGCGCGGCCTGGAGCAGATCCTGACGGACATCTGGCGCACCAGCAAGGATGACCAGGAGCTGGACAACCAGTTGGACGAGCTGTCCGAGAAGATCGAGGCGGCACGCGCGGAGTACAAGCGGGTGAAGGAAGCGGGTGCTGTGCTGTCGGACCTGATGGAGGCCTAGGGCGTGGCGCGGCAAGACATGAGGGACTTCGCGCTGAAGTTCTTCCGGGTCTTCGGGGCCGAGATTCCGGACCCGCAGGCGGAGGAAGTGGACGTTGCCTTGCCGGCCGGCCTCGCGGAGCACTTCGGGCAAGAGCGCCTGCGACTGGTGTTTGACGCCGAGACGCTCGACCCCGACGAGCACCTGGTGGTGTTCGGCAGCCGAACCTTCGAGCAGATGATTGACTATATCCGCCGGCGCGGGCAGCGAACGTGCACGGCGCTACCGGCCCGGCATCCGCGGGCCTCCGAACCGCTGGCCGAGCTGGAAATCGTGGACGGAGAGCTCCAGGGCGCGCGGCTTACGGAGACAACGGAGACCTGCGCGCTGTTTACCTTCCTGCTCACGTACACCAGCGACGAGCGCGAGCAAGAGCTGTATCAAGTGGTCGTGGACTCGGGCGCGCAGGTGCGGCTCGATCTGTTGGAGGCCTACGCCGACAGTACGCCGGCGGCCGAGCCGGGGAAACCCCGCTTGAAGGCCATGGACCTAACGAAGATGGCCCAGGCCGCGCAAGAGGCGGCGGTGTTCCGCGCCAACCAGCACGCCGGAGAGATCGAGAAGCAGGCGCTCCAGCGGGTGCACCGCGACGTGTCGCGGCTGATCACCTACTACAATCAGCGGATCGAGGAACTGCGGGTGCCGGACCCGGCCGAGCGGGCGCAGCGCGAGAAGGAGCTGCGGGCGGAGCTGGAGCGGAAGACTGACGAGGAGATCGCGACGCGACGCTTGCACGTGGACCTGGAACTGCTGACCACCTGCCTGATGGAGCTGCCGCGGGAGATGCACCGCGGGGAAGTGGTGAATTCGTCGGCCAAGGCGCCGGTGCTGCTGGTGCGGGACTTGTACACGGGCGAGACCTTCTGGCCGGAGTGTTTTGCCTGCCACCGGCCCGCGCGGGCGATCGAGGCCTGTCGGGGCGGTCACGTGGCGTGCGAGGACTGTGTGGCGGTGTGCTCGGCCTGCGGTGAGCACGTCTGCCGCGAGTGCGGCTGGCAACCGTGTGTCGTGGGTCAGCAGCCGATCTGCGCGCAATGCAAGGAGACTTGCAGCTCGTGCCGGGGCTGGGTCTGCGCCGAGCATCGGCAGGTGTGCCCCAGGTGCGACAAGCAGGTCTGCGACAACTGCATCGGGGTCTGCGCCCTGTGCGGCGAGGCCCAGTGCCGCGAGCACCTGACCGCGTGCGCGGTGTGCGGCGCGCCGACCTGCCCGGACTGCACGGTCACCTGCATTGTGTGCCACCAGGCGGTGTGCAAGGAGCATGCGCAGGGGTGCAGCACCTGCGGCCAGACCGTCTGCGACCGGGACCTGCTGATCTGCGTGGTCTGCGGAAAGGGCGGCTGTCCCAATCACGTCGGCGCGTGCGCGACCTGCGGGGCCCTGGTCTGCGAGGCCGACAGCCGGCACTGCGTGCAGTGCGGCCGGCGCTTTTGCGCGCAGCACATTCTCGCGTGCGCCGCCTGTGGGGCCCCGATCTGCCCGGACTGCGCCCGGCAGTGCTCGGTCTGCGGCGGCGCGCTGTGCGGAGAGCATCGCCTGATTTGCGAGGTCTGCGAGAAGACCTTCTGCCCGGACCACGCCACCCGGTGCGACGTCTGCGACCAGGCCCGATGCGAGGCACATCCGCTGCGCTGCGAGACCTGCGGCAAGAACCTGTGCTCGGAACACGCGGCGCACTGCGCCAACTGCGGCCGGGAGATCCCCCGCTGCGCCGACCATGCGCCCCGTTGCCATCAGTGCGGCCAGATCTTCTGCGCCCGGCATCTGGGAACGTGCGCGATCTGCGGCGAGCCCGTCTGCCACGATGACGCACTGTATTGCATCCGCTGTCTGAAGCCGCTCTGCGCGGTCCACCACCCCGTCTGCGTGGTCTGCGGGCGCCCGAACTGCCCGGAGCACAGCGGGCGCTGCGCCGTCTGCGACCGGCAATTCTGCCCGGAGCACGGCACGCGCTGCGCCGTCTGCGGCGGAATGTGCTGCGACAACCACTATCAGACTTGCCCGGAATGCGATCTGCCGATCTGCACGGAGTGCCGAGCCGGGCCGGAGCAGCCGTGCCCGCTGTGCACCGCGCTCGAGGCCGCAGAGCAACTGCCCGCGGAGCAAGTTGACGTTCTGCTGGCGCAGTACGAGCACCGGGGGGATTACAGCCGCTGGGACTGGGCGCAAACGGCCGGGGGGCGCGTGTTCAAGGGGGAGCGATTTGGCGGTGCGGTGATCGTGACGACGGACCGCGACGGAAGGATATTGGCCGAGCAGCACCACGGGCTCCGCGGTTAGTCCGAGGCGACGTATGCTGGAGCAGGCCACGGCCGGCGGGAGGTGAACGGCAATGCCGAAGAAGCAGGAGATCGAGTTCACGATCAGCCCGGAGGGAAAGGTGGAATTCACGGTCAAGGGCGTGAAGGGCTCGGGCTGTGAAGAGATCGCCAAGGCCTTTGAGCAGGTCGGCGAGGTCGAGGCCCGGGAAAAGACGGCCGAGTACTACGAAAAAGAGGACGAAACGTACATCCGCGTGCGCGACAAATCGTGAGGGGGTGCGGGATGTCCTGTCTCGTGAGGCTGCAGACGCAGTTGACGGACCACGAGTACCTGGTGCGAGCGCTGGAGGCGTGCGGTTACACCGTCGAGAAGGGCCTGTTGGGCCGGTTGGCCGGCGAGCTGGCCTTCGCGGGCTCGGAGTTCTATGCCACATCCTCCAAGGGCCGCAAGATCGGGTTCCGCCGCGGCGAGCACGGCTTCGAGGCTATTGTGACGTCCGGCCGAAAGAGGCTGCAAGCCGAGATCGCCCGCGTCACGCAGCAGTATGCCTATCTGCAAGTGGTGGACCAGGCGAAGGAACGCGGGTTTGATGTCGCGGAAACAGTGACGCAAGAGGATGGGACCATTCAGGTGATCGTCAGGCGGTGGGCCTAGGTGCCGACAGACGGCACGGTGCTGAACATTCACGACATCCTGCCGCGCAGCCGCGCTAACGGGCCCGGCGTGCGCCTGGTCATTTGGTTCCAGGGCTGCACGCTGGGGTGCCCCGGCTGCTTCAATCCGGAAACGCACTCCTCCGACGCTCGGCGGTTGATGTCCGTGGAGGAACTGCTCGGCGAGATCGCGGCCAGTGAGCCCGAGATCGAGGGCCTCACAATCAGCGGCGGGGAACCGCTCCAACAGCCCGACGGGCTGTGGCGGCTCCTGACCGGCGTCCGCGAGCGCACGAGGCTGTCGGTGCTACTGTTCTCCGGCTACAGGCAGGACGAGATCAGGCGGATGCCGTGCGGACCGCAGGTGCTCGATCAGGTTGACGTTCTGATTGCCGGCCGCTACGATCACCGGCGGCGCCTGGCCGCCGGTCTGCGCGGCTCGTCGAACCAGGCCATTCATCTTCTCACGGACCGCTACACCTTGGACCAGATCGAGGCCACGCCGGCCGGCGAGGTCCTGATTCATCCTACCGGCGATCTCTCGATCAGCGGAATCTGCCCCCCGAACTCCTTCGGCGCCGCCGGTCGCCGACGGTGAGGCCCACCGACCCGGTGGGACCAAGGCACTCGCGGGTCCCGAGCACCTTGACAAACCCGGCTATGCGCGGTACGGTACATGCGGTTGTTCGAATATCCTGCGGATGGCTCGAGTTTGTGGATGGCCCGTCAGAGAAACGATCTTGTGACCTTGGCTCGCGGCTTGAAGGCTCTTGCTCATCCCACCCGTCTGAAGCTGCTCAGCAGCATTGCCCAACGCTCATTGTGCGTGCGTGAGCTGCGGCAAGAGACGTAACTGCGCGAAGGGACGCGCAGACAGACTGCCAGGAGGAAATTGATGCGCAAACGTCATCGAGGAGGCAGATCTCAACGGGGGCTCATGTGGCCGCAGGCCGGACTGCCCGCGGGGGCACCATACATTCCGGCCTCTGCACCGCTCGGCCCCGTGCCGACGACGGTCAGACAAGTGGCGGAGGTGGACCGGCAGCTCTGCCGGGCCTGTGGACGGTGCGCCGAGGTGTGTCCCACGGGGGCCATTGTCCTGGACAGCGAGGGCCGGCCACTGATCAATGCTGACCGCTGTCAAGGTTGTGCAGTGTGCGTGCGCGAATGCCCCACGGGCGCCCTTCGACTGGTACCCGTGCAGTCGCAGGTGGCAAGCGGTCCACCGTCACAGCCGAGCAGCTAGCGGGCTAGCCGGGAAATCGGCGCGCAGAGTCGGACCCATCAGAGGTGACCCAGATGAATGAGCAGTTCGCCGGTCACAAGATCTTCTTCCCTCAGTATCGCAAGGGTAAGGTCGGACTCGAGATCTTTGAGGGAACGATCCTGGACCACGCCCGCAAGCTGGGCATCGAAATCGCCGCCGAGTGCGGCGGACAAGGGCAGTGTGGCCGCTGCGTAGTCAGAATTGAGAAGGGCGCGGAAGCACTGAATGCCCGCACCGAAGCGGAGCGTCAATGCGAGCTGGGCGGCTCGGAGCGGCTGGCGTGTCAGGCCAAGATCATCAAGCCCGCTGACATCTATGTGTTCGTCAAAAACGTCGGGCACTACGCCATTCTCAGCGAGAGTGTTCGCCGGGAACTGGAGCTGGATCCGCCGGTCCGACGCGTGGGCGAGCAAGTGGTCTGGACCGGCCCCGACGGCGAACGCGTGCTCGGACCGTATGCCGGTCGGATGTACGGACTGGCCGTTGATGTCGGGACGACCACGCTGGTCGCTCAACTGCTCGACCTGGAGACGGGCGCACAAATCGCTATCGTCGCCCGCAAGAACCCTCAAGCGGCCTACGGCGATGACGTAATCTCCAGAATTGACCACACCATGCGCCACGAGGGCGGCCTGCAAGAGCTCCAGGCCACCGTCATCCGTGCCCTGAACGAGATCATTGAGGAACTTGTCCAGCAAGAAAACCTGGAGCGCGAGCAGATCTACGAGGCCGTCGCCGTGGGCAACCCGACCATGCGCAATCTGTTCTTTGGCCTGGACGTTCAGTCGCTCGGCGTCATTCCCTTCGAACCCGCCAATAAAGACCCGATCAACATGAAGGCCTCCGTCCTGGGGCTGAAGATCAACCCCGAGGCCAATGTCTACGGCCCGGCCTTGATCGGCGGGCACGCCGGCGCCGACTGCCTGGCCGACATCATTGCCGCGCGGCTCCACCGGGCAGAGCGGACCTGCATGATCATTGACATCGGCACTAACGGCGAGGTCGCGATCGGGAATGCCGGCGGCATCATGACCGCCTCCTGTGCCGCGGGCGGCGCGTACGAGGGCGCGACCTGCACCAGTGGGATGGGCGCAATCGAGGGAGCCATCAGCAACGTCCGCCTCACGGACGGCCAAGTGCAGTACGAGACTATCGGCAATAAGCCGCCGATCGGCATCTGCGGGTCCGGCTTGATTGACCTGCTGGCAGAGCTACTGAACGCCGGCGTCATGACCAAGAAGGCCAAGCTGGCAGCCGACTTCCACCTCACCGATTCGGTTCGCCTCACCCAGCAGGACGTTTACCAGCTTATCACCGCCAAGGCGGGCTTGAGGACCGACCAGGACCTGTTGATGAAGTATTACGGGGCTAAGCTGGAGCAGATAGACAAGATCTACCTGGCGGGGGCCTTCGGCAACTACATTGACGTAGACCATGCGATCGCCATCGGTCTTCTGCCCAACCTGCCGGACCGAGCGGTCAAGATCGGCAATGCGGCGCTGGCCGGGGCCGCCGAGATGCTCCTGTCCCAGAACATCCGCCGCGAATCGGAGATTTGGGCAACCAAGATCCAGCACACCAAGCCCAACGAGCTCGAGCCTGAGTTCGCGTACCTGGTCGCCGACAATATGTACTTCTAGGCCTTGCCGACTACGGTTGATCCAACGCGTTCAGCAGCGCCCGACGGGCCCGGCGAAACGACGCCGGGTCCTTTTCATAGTCCCGGACCGACCGCGCAATGTCGTGCATGATCCGGTCCGCACGCTGCGGGTTCGTTTTCGCCAACACAGTTAGCAGCGCGTGGTCGCACAGGCCGTCGCGGAAGGCGACCATGCGCAGCGAGCCCCGCAGGCCGTCGGGCCCCGGGTAAAGGAACCAGTTGTCGCCCGGCGGGTGGCCCGGATTCTGTGAGCCGCCGGGCACGGGCCCGATCGAGGTCTTATAGGGATCGGCGCCGCGGTAGATGTTCGCGCCCCAGTTCAGGTATCCGTTCGCCTTCAGCAGGTACCCCAGCCACGGATAGAGGCGCGAATCGCTCAACGGCTCGTCGAGATGCCGGTTGGGGTAGGGCGGGTACGGGCTGCAACAGTGATACAGCCAGACGCTCCGCTCCTGCGCGCGCCGCTCGGCCGCCAGGTCGCGCTCCTTGGCCAAGATGGTCAAGGCCAGCACCTGGATATCAACCAGCGGGGAGTACGCGCGAGGATGGCTATTGATCGCGTCTATGGTCCGCACCTTCGGCATGTACTGCTTCGTCAGGGCCGCCAGTTTCCTGTACAGCTCGGGATCCTTCGGCTCGTCGAGTTGATGCTGAATGTACCGATCCGTCCAACCCTTCGCCTCCAGGTGAGCATACAGGCTCTGATAGAAAAGGGGGATGAACTCCAGCCAGGCTGCGTTGCCGCCGCCGCTCGGCACCAGCCGCTGTTTCTCGCCCGTGGCCTCGTCCCGGACGAATACGCCCTCGTAGACCCCTTTGGCCGGCAGCGTCGCGATATGGTGCCCCTCCAGGTACCGAAACCCCAGGCGCAAGAACAGCTCGCACCAACGGTCAAAGCGGGTGTAGTCGAACTCATACGTACCGTCCTGCTTGCGGACCGTCTGGATCAGGGGCTCGCGGTATTCGATCAGGGGAGTGAACAAGGTGTCCTGCCCGAAGGCCCGCAACTGCCGACCGGAGTTCTCCAGCAGTTGCCAATGGCGGTCGCTCCACCACTCGGGCGGGTTCTGATTGGTCAGATTCTCAGGCTCGGGCCAAAACCAGTGCGTCACGTGCCAGGCCGGATCGGCCGCCACAACCGTCCGGTGCACCAGAAGCGAAAGAGGCGCTTCAACCGCATGGTCGCCGATCCCCAGCTTGAGCGAGCCGGTGTACTCGCCCGGCTCCGCATCGGGGCGGACGTACACATCCACCAGGATTGCGTGAGTGGAACTGTCGGTCACCTCCAGGCGGTCCGCCTTGACCAGAACTTCGGCGACATCGAACGGAGCGCGCCGCACGAAGGCTTTCAGCCACTCCGCCGGCGGCGTGCTTGTGGAGCTGGTGCGGGAGCAGCCGCAAGTGTTGGCCTCCACGTGAACGGGTAGCACTTGATACAGTTCGATGTCTGCGGCCAACGCCTTCCCATCGGGTCGCAGAAGGGGCGAGGCGCTGATTCGCCAGAGGCCCGTCCGGTCCGGCATCAGCGCGAACTGGAAGGCAACCTTCCCCCCGCGGGGAACGCTCAGCGGTTCGGTGTACGCCGCCGGCTTCGGCGGCAGATCCGGGAAGATGCGGTCGAGGCTGTCCACGGGAACCAGTTGCGGGACCACCGGCGCCGAAGCGTCCTCTGGGCCTTTCATCTGTTCTCCCTCTGCGAGCGCGGCCGGCGGGCCGGCCACGGCGGCCAAGGCCAGACACAAGCCGACGATGCGGCTGCGTAGTCTCTTCACAGTTGCTCATCCTTCGCCGGGTGAACCAGTGGACCCGCAGGGCGGTCGCCTTACTTGAGCAGAATAGGTTCGGCCCCGGCCGCGGCGGACTCCACGCGATAGACGGCCTCCTGCCCGGGCGCCAGCCAGTGGCGGATCGTGAGCCCGTGTTCGTCCCGCGACGGCCCGCTGCCGCAATATGCGGTCCCCTCGTACTCGTCCCCCGACCAGTTCCAGGAGAACACGCGCGCGTCCTTGCCGGGGAAGGTGATCCCCACGTTGACGCTGTCGGTCATGCTGTTATTGACGATCATGGCGTAGCGACGGCCCTGGAGGTCGGCGAACTCGCTCAGCAGGATCGGGTGGTTCTCCCTGTCGGGCAGGACCCGCGACACGATGCCGTCGGGGGCGAACACCTCTCCCCCACCGAAGGCCTCGGGATAGAAGGTGACGCGCGTGGCGACCAGTCGGGTGAACAGGTCGCCGTAGCGGCGGTGAAAGCTCTTCTGGACGCGCCGGATGTCGTAGTAGGTCTGCGTGCGGTCCCAATGTTCGTCCACCGGCGCGAGCCGGTAGTTCGCGTGCGGCTGACGCATGTAATAGAAGAACCACAGCAATCCGTGCGCCCCGGAGGCAATCGTGGTGTTGAACTGCCAGCGGATCTCGTCCTGGTTCGGACAGCGATAGCGGAAGTGACCCACCGAGAGCGTCGTGTTCCAGAAGGGCACGCCGTTGCGCAGCGCCGCCTCGCGATAGAGCCGCAGGTTCTCGTAGTAGTTCTGCCAGCCGGCCTGGCCGGGGTTCATCTGGGCGTAGCAGTCGTAGCTGATCAGGTCGGCCTTGCTCTTGGTTACGTACTCGTCCAGGTAGTGGGCCCAGGTGTCGGTGCCCGCGCGGGCCTCGATGCCGGGAAAGAAGGGCAAAAGATTGGCGAAGGGGTGCAGGTTCGGCGCTATCTCCTTCTGCAGCCGGTAGCAGGCGAAGAAGGCCTCCTTCAGGTCCGCGTTCGGCTCGTCGCCGATGTGAAAGCCAAAGGTGGCGGGATGGCTGCCGAAATCCTTCACGGCAGCGCGTACGCCCTCGGCATAGTCCGGAGGAATCAGCCCGCCCTCGCCGCCGGGACCGCGCTTGGCGTAGCAGCGCGGATCGCACAGGATCAGCTTCATCCCCCGCGCGTGAGCCCAGTCGAGCAGGCGCAGAATGTGCGCCTTCTGTTCGGGGTCCTTCGGGTCGTACGAGGGGCTCTGCGGAACGGTGAAGCCTACGTCGGCCCATTCCTCGACCTCCGCCTCGTCCATGTACTGCCCGTGCTCTTTGAGGTTCGTGTAGCTCCAGAAGCTAATGGGAAAGCGCCCCAGGCCAAAGGATTGCGTCTTCTCAATGATCGAGCGCACGTTGTCCGGCACCTCCTTGGCGGCGCACGGCAGCATACAAATCAGCGCCCAGACGCCAATTGCCAGTGTCAGTAGTCGCCCTGTGGTCATCTTCACGGTTTCCCCTATCCTCGTCAAGCGGCTCACTCCCAATTGGCGACCGGCGGGCCGGAATCCTGCCCGATCCGCCGCGACGGCGCGCCGGTCTGTGAATGCGCGCTGCTCCAGAGGCGCCTCCGCGGGCGCCATAACGCCCAACGCCGGCTTCGGGTGCTGCAGCAGGTTTGACAAGCAAGCCGCGGAGCCGTATCCTGAATGGGGGCAATGCCCAGCTCAGCGACTAGCGTTGTTCGCTTGCGCCAGGCTGGGGCCGTAGAAAGGTTGGAGACCGGGTGGCCAGTGCGGAGTCTGTGAGCGCTGCGACCAGCGGCGGCATACCTGAGGCAATCAGAGCGGACACAAGCGGTCTAATTGGCACCGTTCTCGTTCTGGGCCTGATTGCTGCGGCCCACGCGACCAACAACGTCGCCGTGCTCTGGGCCCTGAACCTGGCCACTGTTGCTGTCTTTCTCGCCCTGGTCGAGAGCACTCCGCTGCAACTGTTCCTCCTGACGGTCTGCGTCCTCGACAGCCAGGGACTGACTCTGGGTCGAGTTCGGCTGAACGCACCCGGTGACTTCGTGGCCGTGGGGCTTGTGGGCGCCTTCCTTCTGCGGCAGTACCTGTCGCGACGCAGAGAACCGCTATACTCCGGGAATCTGACCATCCTGCTGCCCATCATCGCGCTGGTCTGCTACGGCATCCTGTCCTTGCTCTGGGCCGCGGCTCCGGGCAAGCAGCTCCAGAACATCGTCATCTGGACCTGGCTTGTCGTGTTCTTCGTGGGTCTCTCCAACGTCATCAATGAGCGAGGCGCCGTCTGGGCCGTGATGTGGGCGACCGTGCTGGTCGCGGTCACTGAGGCCCTGGAGGCGACAGCTCTGGTCGGCCTACAGGAGATCGGCGCCACTGCCAGGAGGCGGCTCAACCTGGCCTTTGCCCAACCGCTGGGCGGCCTGGTTCTTCTGACGTGGCTGCTGTACGCCCCCGGCGCCCGAGGAGCGAACAAGAAACTGCTCCGCTACGCGGCCCATGGACTGCTGGGGCTGATCGTCGTCGGACTGCTCGTTAACCACAAGAAGGCGGGCCTGGCGGCCTTTCCGATCCCGGCTGCGATCGTTATGCTGCGGGCGCTCCGGCCCACAAGGTTCCGGCCGCTGGCGCTCGCTTGGTTGGTGCTGCCTGTCGTCCTCGCAGGCGCCATTTACGTCGCGTTCCCACGAGTGTCTCGGAGGCAAATCCACATGTTGACGGTGACGGCCATCGGCGTCCACATCTCGGCGCGCGAGCGTCTTCAGGTGTGGCGCATGAGCCTGGACATGTGGAAGGACCACCCGTGGCTCGGGCTCGGCTTCTCAACGGATAACCTGGAGGCAAGATACCACAGGTACTATCGCTACAACGACCCCTACGTCTTGACGCCCTATTTCGACCCGCACAACATCGTCCTGTTCTTCCTCAGTACGACGGGCCTGGTTGGGTTCGCGCTGTTTCTCGCAGTCGTCGTCGGCGCCTATCGGGTAATCGCCAGATTAGGCTCGGATGATCCCTCAACTACTTGGCTGAAACCGGCGCTATATGGCCTCTGGACCTGCTTCTTAATCATTCAGCTATTTGACCCCTTTCATCTCCAGCGACGCCCGTACTTCGTGATCTTGTTGGCCACGATCGGCCAGTCGGTCAAGCTGTTTGCCTCCCGGCGCCGCGCCGGCGAGCGCCCAGGCGGCTGAACCGCCGGCGGAACGCTGAGACCTCCCCCGCCCGCCGAGCCTCGACTTGACGCAGTCCTCGTCTTGTGACACGATACCTTGGGTTATCTGCCTCTTTGTGCTACAGAAAGGAGTGCAATCATGGCCTTGAATGTGGGCCTCGTGGGCCTAAAAGGACATCAAGGCGTCGTCACAGGATCCATCCCGCACGTGCCGGGAGTTCGTCTCGCCGGGGTCTGCGAGGATGATCCGGAGAAGCTGGCTGGCGTCAGCGGCTGGGCTTGCGCCGACGCCGACACGCACACGTACACGGACTTTGGCGAGATGCTGGAGCGAGAGCAGCTCGATATCGTGGCCGAGGCCGGCACGGACGACCAGCGCGCGCAGATCGTGGTGGAGTGCCTGGACCGGGGGATTCATGTGCTCTGCGAGAAGCCGCTGGCCAAGCAGGCCAAGGAGCTGGAAGAAATCCGCGCCGCCTATGAGGATTCCGAGACGCTGCTGTCCATGCTGCTGACCATGCGTTTCGAGCCGCCCTACCGGGCGATCCGCGACATGATCGCAAAGGGGGCGATCGGGGAAGTCTGTCTGGCGACGATGCAGAAATCGTACCGCCTCGGCGACCGGCCGGAGTGGCAGCGCGACCACCGGACCTTCAGCGGCATTATTCCCTTCATCGGCATTCATGCGCTCGACTGCATCCGCTGGACCACCGGCCAGGAATTCACGCAGGTCATGGCCTACCAGGGCAACACCGGGCATCCCGACCTGCGCGATATGGAGGACAACGCGTGTCTGGCGCTGCGGCTGTCCAACGGCGGCTCTGCCGCGGTTCGCTTGGACTACTGCCGGCCGGCGGCGGCGCCCACCCACGGCGACGACCGCCTGCGCGTGGCGGGCAACCGGGGAGTCATCGAGTGGCTCTACGTTGCCGACGAATTGACGCTGATCACGGAGGAGGAGGGACCTCGCACGGTGCCGTTGCCGGAGAGGGTGGATCAATTCGCCAACTTTGTCGCGGCGGCTCGAGGTGAGGCGGAATGCGAGGTGTCGGCGCAGGACGCCATGCTCATCACCGAGGTTGCGTTGAAGGCCCGCTGGGCGGCACAGACGGGCAAGGCGGTGCGACTCTGAGCGCGCGCGAAGCAGTCAGGCGCTCAATTGACTTGGGCCACGGTTTTCACGTATCATCTGTTGGACGTAGGCCGACCCGGCCGCGGTGTGGAATCCGGGGGCGGCCGGGCACGTCGAGGCCGCGCTGCAGGCCCCAAGCCGACCAACAAGCTCTGACCATGACCCAGGCGGCGCGCCGAGTTGTGCTGCTCCCGATGGCGGCCCTTGTGTTCTTGGTCCTGCCGGGCTGCCTCCGGCAGAGCTGGGAGCAGCGATTTGAGGGCGCGACAGTGATCGCCGAGCTCTTTCCCACGCCGCCGCGAGAGATCGAAATCGTTGCCGTAGGCGATGTGATGCTGGACCGAACCGTGGGCCGCCGCATTGAGGCTCACGGTGCGCGCAGCATCCTCCAGAACGTGCGCGAGCTGCTCCGCGAGGGCGATCTCACCTTCTGCAACCTGGAATGTCCCCTGGCCCACCGGGGCCCTCACGACGCGGCCAACTGCCTGTTTCGTGCCGATCCCGCCACGGCCGCCGTGCTGGCGGACGGCGGCTTCGACGTCGTCTCGCTGGCCAACAACCACGCGCTCGACGCCGGCCGGGCCGGTGTCCTGGAGACGCTGAACACGCTGGAAGCGCGCAGTATCGAGTACGTCGGCTGCGCGCGCGACCGCGAGCGCTCCTCGGAACCCGTCGTGCTCTGCGCGCGCGGGCTGCGGGTGGGCTTCATGGCCTTCTGCGATTTGGACTTCGCCGCGTCGTACTCCCGCGTCGGCCACGACCTGAAGGCCCTCGCCGCGAAGATCGAGGCTGCGCGCCGCAACTGCGACCTGCTCTGCGTGTCCTATCATTGGGGTGAGGAGTATCGCGAACGTCCCACCCGACGCCAGCGGGAGCTGGCGCACGCCACCATCAACGCCGGCGCCGATGTAGTGCTGGGACACCATCCACACGTGCTCCAGGGCATCGAAGCATACCGGGGCGGCGTGATCCTGTACAGCATGGGCAACTTCGTGTTCGACCAGCGTGCGGGCGAGCGGATGGAGAGCGGAATCTTCGCACTCAAGTATGCAGAAGGGCGTGGCTGGGAGGTCACGGTCACTCCGCTATGGATCCCCCTGCGCACCACGGCGCCACAAGAACCGGAACCTGGCCGCGCCCGGAGCATTCTAACTAGATTGAAGCACCTGTCGGCTGAGCTGGGGACGTCGGTCGCTATCGAGGCGGGCCGAGCAGTGGTCCGAGCTGGGGCCAGGGAGCCCAGCCCCGTACTGGCAGCCGGCAGCACATGATATGACGGCGATCCGTAGGGAGGCCCTTCATGAAGACCGTTGTGGCAGCACTGATTGCGGTGGCGCTCTGGGCCGGTACGGCCGCTTGGGCGCAGAACCCGGGCGAGGTGGTCGCAGCCGTAAATGGTGAGAAGATCACTGCGGCCGACCTGTACAAGGCGCTGAAGGCGCGCTGGGGTTGGCGCCAACTGGAGACACTAATCGGCGACATGGTGGTCCGCCAGGCGACCCGAGAGCGGCACATCCTGGTGACGGCCCAAGAGGTGGAGCAACGCTACAACGCGCAACGCGAGAAAGTTCACAAAGCCCGCTTGGCGGCCGGAGGGCCGTCATGGGAGCAGTGGCTGGCGCGGCAAGAGCTGACACCGGAAGTCTACAAAGAGCGGGTGGAGATCACGCTCTTGATGGAGAAGGCGGTGAAGGACCGGGTGACGGTGGACGACAAGGAGGTCGAAGACTTCTTCAACCGCAACCGCCACCGGCTGCGCAGACCCGAGTCGCGGCGAGTCAGCCACATTGCCGTGAAGACGCAAGAAGAGATCAAGCAGCTTCGCCGGCAGATCGTCGCCGGCGAGAAGACCTTCGGAGACATCGCCCGAGAGAAGTCGCTCGATCCCACGACCAAGGAGCAGGGCGGCGATCTGGGCTATATCCTCAAGGGCGCGAGCCCGCTGCAAAGGGCTGCGTTCAAGCTCAAGGCTATCGGGGACATCAGTGAGCCTTTCCAATCGGAGTTGAAGCTGTGGCACATCGTGAAGCTGGACGACATCAAGCCGGCCCACGAGGCCAACTTCGATGAGCTCAAGGATAAGATCAGGCAGGACATATACAACCTCAAGCTGCGGCAGCAGATGACGGCCTGGTACCAGGAGCAAAAGGACAAGGCTCGGATTGAGCGCTTTGGTGAGTTCGAGATTGCGCCGACAGTCAAGGCGACGCCGTAGAGCTCCACGCCCGGTGCGGGGAGTGTGGCGGCTGTGACCACGAGCGCCCCCTCTGTGCGATCCCAGCGAGTTGCCTCCGAGCCGCTTGACATCTTGCGGCGCCACCTCCGGGGTGTGCGCCGCGAGTTGCTCTGGGCGCGCGCCTGGCAGACGCTCGTGCTGGCTGCGACGCTGCTGGCAGTGTGGCTGAGTGCCCTGGGCTTGGCCGGCTCGCTCTGGCCGAGTGTGGCCGGTCTGGAGCGCAGTCTCGCGCTACTGTGTGCCGCTGGAGCGGCCGGGATCGGTCTGGCGCGGCTGGTGTTCATGCTGCTGCGCTACCCTCGGCTGTTCGAGATTGCCCTGCGTGTCGAGAGGCGCTTCCCGTCGCTGGAAGACCGAGTCGCCTCGGCCGTAGACGACACGCCCGTGGGCCTGGACTTCGCGGCCTTCTCGCCCGGCCTGGTCCAGGCGGCCCGAGCGGATGCAGTGCGTGCCCTGGAGGGCGTGGCGCTGGATCGCGTGGTGGATTGGGCGCCGGTGCTGCGCTCCGGATACATCGCTTTGGCCTCAGTCATCGGGTGCGCCTTCCTGGTCGCGCTGCCACCGGCTGCCGCGCCGGCGGCCACGGCCCCCCTCCAACGGCCCCGTCACCCGCCCGTAACCCAGGGAGCGACCGTTAGGCTCTTCGATCTGACGCTTGAGATCCGTCCGCCCGCATACACGGGTCTCCCCGCGGAGCAGTTCCCGTCTTGGCCCCCGGAGGTGCGGGCCTTGCGCGGCTCCCGGGCGGTGGTGCGCGCCCGGACCGAGTCGTCCTTGCTTCGCTCTGCTCAAGCAGTCGGAACGACCCCAAGGAGAGAGGCCGGGAGTGAGGCGCCGCTCCACGCCGAGCTCCTGCAGCGGCTCCCGGGCGAGGAGCAGCCCCGATCCGTGGCGGCCAAGGTCGAGGACGGCGTTCTAACCGCTGAGACCGTTCTGCGGCAGTCGGCGGTCCTAACACTGCGCGTTTCGCGCGGTGACGCCGAGCTGCTCAGCCCTGACTGCCGGATCACAATCGTCCCCGATGCGTCGCCCTCCGTCACCATTCTCCAGCCGGGCAAGGACCTCCAGTGGACCGAGGTCAAGCCACTGAAGGTCGCCTTGACCGCCTCGGACGATTTCGCAATCTCGCGTGTCGAACTCGCCTACCGGCGCGGCGTGGCGGGCCACTGGCAGCGCCAGGAGGTGCCCTGCCGGCCGGGCCGCGAGGTGCGCGCCGCCCTATCCTGGGATCTGACCCCTCTGCAGCTCAAGCCCGGCGAGACGCTCCTGTATCGTGCGCTGGTGGCCGACAACGACGCGGTCTCGGGCCCCAAGACGGCCTCGTCTCGCACGTACAGCATTGAGCTGAGCAAGCCTTCGCCGGTGCAGCTCGAGCAGCAGGTACGAGCAGCCGAGCAAGCCGAGCGCGAGGCCCTCGACCGCCTGCGCCAGGAAGCCGAGGAGCTGGGCCGCCGCCTGGAAGAGCTCCGGCGAGCCGCCGAACAGGAAAGCAACGCGGCCGCACGGGAGCGCCGCCTCGCGCAACTGGCCGAGGCGCAGAAGGAGCTCCAGCGGCTGGGTGAGCGGCTCGACCACGCGCTCGGCAACACCGAACGAGAGCTGGAACAGGGCGGGCGACTGAGCGAGGCGGCCCGGGAGAAACTGAGCGAGATCCACAATCTGCTTCGCGAGACGATTCAGGGCGAGCTGCGGGAGGCGCTGGAGCGGGTCGCCGAGGCGCTGCGGCAGCAGGAGCCTCAGCAGCTCAAGCAGGCCACCGAGGAGGCCCGCGCGTCGCAGGAGGACCTGCTGGAGCGGCTCGACCAAGCCATCTCGCTGCTGAAGCGACTGCAACTCGAGCAGCGCCTGGCCCGCGCCGCACAGCTTGCCGAGCAGACGGCCGCCGAGCAGCAGAAGCTCAACGAGCGGCGCCAGGCGGCCGAGCAGAAGCCCGAGAGCACCCAAGAGAGCGAGCTCCGGCAGCAAGCACAGCAACAGCGGTCTCTGAGGGATCAGGCGCAGTTCCTGGAGCAAGAGAGCAAGGCACTGGCCCACGAGAGCGAGGCTCAGCAGGCGCCCTCGGCGGAGGAACTGAGCAAGCTGGCGGCCGAGCTGGAGCGGCAGCCCGCGTCGGCGCCGATGCAGCAAGCGGCGGAGCAACTGCAGCAAGGCCGCGCCTCACAGGCCGCCCCGGCACAGCAGACGGCGCTATCGCAACTGCGCCAGGCCGCGGCGAGGCTCAATCAGGCGCTGGCCGACCTGACCGGGGCGCAGCGCCGCAAGCTGATGGAGGGACTGTCCCGATTGACGCGCGAATCCTTGGCCCTCTCGCGCGAGCAAGAGAGGGCGCTGCAGCGCACGAAGGACCTGGCGCCGCGTCAGCCGCTCTTGCCCGGTCGCCGCACCGGTGCGCTCTCGGCCGAGGCGAAGGATCAGGCCGAGCAGGCCGCCGCGGGACAGCAGGCGGTCGCGGAGGGCACCCGGCGGCTGGCTAAAGCACTACGAGAGCTGTCACATGAGACGGAGCTGCTGGACCCGGCAATGGCGCGCGCCACGGAGGACCTGGCCGAGCAAATGGCCCAGGCCAGTCGCGAGATCCGCGGCGGCGCCTCCTGGCGGGCCACTCAACGCCAGGAGGCGGCCCTGGCCGAGCTCAACCGCACCGCGCGGCGGTTGCTGGCCCAGGTCGGACAAGCCGGCCAGGAGGCACAGCAGATGGCTCGCGGAGAGCTACTGCAACTGCTGCGATCATTGGCCCAGCGCCAACGGGAGCTGAACGCTCAGACGCGCCAACAGGCCGCCGGCAAGCGACAGAGTCGGCCGGGCGGCCTGAGCACAGGGGAGCTGGCCGGCCTGCAGGAGGCGATCCGACAGGCTCTCAACCAGCTCCTCGGCACCGGGCCGGGGCAGTCGCTCGCCGATCAATTGGGCGAGGTACCGGGACAGATGGAGGACGTGGAGGACGATCTGAAACAGGACCGCCTGCAGCAACGCACGCTCCGGCTGCAGGAGGACATCGTCCACCGGATGCTCGACGCTCAGCGCTCGATCCACGAGAAGGAGCAGCGCCACCATGAGCGCAAGGCCGAGCGCCCGCGCCCGTACCGCACCCCGCCCAGCCCTCCCCGGCTCACGGCCGAGCAGACCGGCGCCCCGCCCAAGGTCCAGATCCCAACCACGCTGCCCGACGAGCCCCTGCCGCTCGACTTCGAAAACCTGGTACGCGGCTACTTCCGCGCACTGGCCACCCAGGGCGCACGCGAATGAAATCCCTGCGGTTCATCTTGTGCTGCCTATTGACGGCGATCCTGTCCGGCGTCGTATCGGCGGTCTCCTTGGCCGCGGACGCCACTTTGCCCGAGCTATTAGCACGCGGCCAGGAGCTCCGGAACCAGGGGAAGGTTGAGGACGCTATCGCGACCTTCCGCCAGGCCGCCAAGCTGTGCCGCTCCGACACCGAACTGGTGCAGATCCAGTTGAATCTCGGCTTCCTGTACATGCAGGCGGGCCGCCGGGCTGAGGCGCTGCAGAGCTTCTTGGAAGTGGCGCAACGCACGCAGCGAATCTCCGAGCTGGAGATGGCCCTGCAACAGATTGCCACCATCCACCTGTGGGCCGGCGATGTCCGGCAGGCGGTGACCACCTTGGAGGAGCTGCTCAAGCGCATTCCGCTGAAGGGACGCCGGCGGCGGGCCGTTCAGTTGCAGATCGCGCGCGCTTGCCGGAGACGCGGCGGCGACCTCCGCCGGGCGGCGAGCATCTACGAAGGGCTGCTCAAAGAGGACCTCCAGCCCTCCGAGCGGACGCAAGTGGTGCGCGACCTGGCACAGGTGTACATCGCGCTCAGCACCCCCAACCTGGCGGAGGACCTGATCAAGACGCAAGCCCAGGCCGGGCTGGACCTGTCGGACCTGTTCGGCGTTCTGGTGGACCTGCGACGCCGCCGCGGCGATCTGGCGGGGGCCATGGCGCTGTGTCAAACGCAACTGGCGCGCAAGCCCGAGGACCAGAATGCGCTGCGGCTGTTGTATGACCTGCACAAGAACCGGGGCAGCCTCACGGATCTGGTCGGCGACCTGCGTCGTCAGGCCAAAGCCGCGGGGGCGGGCTCATGGGCGCAGCGCTGGTTGGCGGACGTGCTGCTGTGGAACGGGCAGCAGCGCGAGGCGGCGGAGGCGTATGCCCGCTGGGCGGCGGCTCAGCCGGAAAGCGCGCGCACGCTGGTCCAGGCGGGCTGGAGATGGCGCGAGGCGGGCGACTATGACCGCGCCGTGGCGGCCCTGGCCCGCGCACTGGAGCTCGAGCCGGAGAATGCCGGTACGGCCCGAATGCTCGGCGAGGCCTATGCGGATCGCGGCGACGGCGCCCGAGCCCTCGAAGCGTGGCAGAGGGCGACTCAGTACCGGCCCGGGAACCTCGAAGCGGCCCGGCGGCTGTGCCAACTGCTGAGTAGTCATTCACTGAATCGGGAGGCCTTGGGTATCTGCCGACAGACACGGGCTGCGCGCCAAGAGGACAGCATTCTGTGCCGGGAAGCAGGACGGGCGCAGGAGGGACTGGGCGACTACGCCGCCGCCGTCGAGGAGTACCTGAAGGCACTGGTGGCCGGGGGAGCCGAGGCAGTGTGGTGCCGGAGCGAACTGCGTCGGCTGGCCGGCGAGGGCGGACAGCGCGAGCTGGTGTTGCAGCAGGCCGAACGAGCGCGACGACAGGCTCCGGCAAGCCGCGAGCTGCTGAACTTCCTCGCTCAGGAGTACGCCGCGGGCGGGCGCTTATCCGAGGCGCTCCAGGTCCTGCAGACCCCTGGCGGCACCACCGACCCGCAATGGACCATCGAAATTGCCGGGCGCCTGGCGAGCGACTGTGACTACCAGACGGCCGAAAGCCTCTACGCTCGCGCCGCCGAGGCGCAGCCCGATGGCCCTGTTCGCTTCCGCGCCTTGACCGGCCGCGCCGCCTGTCTGGGACAGTTGGGGCGCTGGGCCGAGGCGGCCAAGGCGGCGCTTCAGGCGCTGAAATCGGCCCGGGGTGCGGCGCAGGAACAGGAGATCCTGGTCTTCCTGGGGGATGTGTATCTCCTGCACACCAAGCAGCTCGACTTGGCCCAAGAGCTGTTCCAGCGGCTTGGCCGGGCCGGTGGGATCGCAGCCGAGTATGCCCGGCGAGGTCTGGCGGACCTGCACTTCTTCCGGGCCGAATGGGATCAGGCCCAAGCAGGCTACCAGCAGATGCTGGAGCCGGGCGCCAATCCCATCCCGCTTCCCGGCTCGCCGCAGGTTCTGCGCGGCCTCCCGCCGGGCGCGTTGCTGCTGAGGCGGGGAACAAGCTTGACCGGGCTGCCCAGCCGCCCGCTGCCCGGCGCGGATTACGCTCAGTTTCAACTGGCCGAGATCGCCCTGCGCCGCGCCGACTTTCCGGCAGCCAAGGCGCAGTTCAGCGCCTTTGCCGAGCGCTATGCCGACAGCGACTACTGCAACGAGGCCCTGGAGCGGCTGCAGCTTCTGAACGTGGACTTCTTGCTGGATCCCCTGGCGGCGCGCCAATACGTGGAGGCTCTGGTGGCGCTCGACCGCGGCGACGTTGAGGCGGGGGAAGCAGCCGCGCGGAAATTGGCCGAGCAGTCCGGCTCGCCCCTGGCCGATGACGCCCTCGTGCTGCTGGCTCAGAAGCGAGAGCAGCGCGGAGACCTGCGGGGCGCGGTGGAGGTGTACCGGGAGATGGCCCGGCGCTTCCCCCGGAGCCCGGCCCTCCCCCAAGCGCTGCTGCGGGCGGCACGCGTGCTGGGCTATGGGATGGGGAACTTCAAAGGCGCCCAGGAGCTGCTGGCCGCTTTGGCCGATGAGCACCCCGACAGCAGCCTCGTTGACGCGGCGCGCACCGAAATGGACGCCCTCCGCCGCCTGGCTGCGCGCCGCCCCGGGCCCTCGGGCTGAGCCGCTATCTCACCACCAGTTCCCTTGTGAGGTCCCTGACCGCCGCGGCGAGCTCCGCTTCGCTCGTGCCGGGAACGTAGATAACCTTTCGCTTCCCTCCCCAGGGGCTGGGCGCGGCTTCGCCGAGGTGCAGCAGCTTGCCGCCCGACTGGAGGTACTCGGCGGTGATGTCGTTGATCTCCGGCCCGCCGGCGAGAATGACATTCCGCTTGCGGCAGAGCTGCTCGTCGAACTCCTGAGGCGTCCAGACAGGCGGCTGAACGCCGCAGGCGCGGAACACCTCACGCGTCAGACGCTTGAGCTCCATGTAAGCCAGCACCGGCGTCTCGTAGCCGGCGACCATTCCCAGCGGGACCGCATTCGGTCCCACCAGCACCGCGCTGCACGGCTCCCGGCCCCGGCCCGCCAGGACCACGCCCCGCAGCGATACCTCTCGCGTCGGCGCCGGGCGCACGTAGAGCAAGAGCTCCTCGGCCTCCGGCGCCGAGAGCTTCAGCTTCCGTCCTCCTATGACCCTTCGGGTCCCCACAACCTCACCGGTTCGGAGGCTGATCCACTGGGCCAGGTAGGCGCCGGGCGGCAGGACGAGCTTCACCTGGGCGCGCGTGCCCCGTTTGGGCCGGACCCATGCCAGGCACGTTCGGCCGTTGTCGCCGCGCAGGTATCGCGACCAACAGTTCGCAGTCACCGTGCGCAGCTTGTCGGCCCTTTTCAAATCGGCAGGCTTGCGAATAACCAACAAGGGCGGAGGCGTCGCGGCGCGGCCGAAGCTCAGGTCCGCGGGTAGCCCCAGGTCGCGGCTCGCCCGCACGATCAGTTCCTGCACCTCCGGGCGGTTGATGTCCTGGTAGGTCGGGCATTCGATGACGAAATCGGGATCGGGCCGCAGCGTGCTCCAGTCAATCTGCTCCGTCACGCGCTGCACCAGGCCCAGGCAGTCCAGCGTCTCCGGCGTGAACGACATGTACCACGGCTGGGTGCAGGCCTGCAGGTCCAGAAGGGCGTGCATGAAGCGGGCGAGATAGGTGTCATTGTCGGCGTGGTAGCCGGCGTGATACGGGGCGTCCCGCAGCGGGTCCCAGCCGTCTCGGGGCATGTCGAACTCGTTCAGCATCGCGGGCTTACCCGGCCAGCTCGCCGCGAACTTGTACGCCACCAGCGCGTACTCCAGCGGCTTGTACGGATGCAGCGCAATCCAGTCCAGCGCAGGCTCCGTGGCGAGTTTCTGCACGCTCTCGACCTCACGCGGGATGTTCAGCCACGTGTCGGCGCCGACCAGGTGGTTGGCGTCCGTTGCCTTCAGCCGCTCGGCGATGGCCCGGTGCCACTGGTGCTGCTGCTCGGGCGTGCCGCCCATTCCCGCGGGCTCGTTGCACACGCCCCAGCTCAGAATGTGCCGCTCGTCGCGGTAGCGCTCGGCCAGGTAGTCGGTCCACCAGAGCTGCCAGGACAGATCGTCCGACTGCGGGCTGAACGAAGGCGGCCAGTCCTTGCGGATGTGATCCGTGGTGTCCCAGATGCCATAGATGCCGTACTTCTTCAGCCGGGCCATCTTGTCGTCAATGACCCGGATCTGCTGCTGGTCAATCTTTCCCTGCGCGGGGGTGATGACCGCGGGCCACAGGTGGCGCAGCGTGCAGTTGATGAAGGGCGAGATCTTCCGACAGTACTCCTCGAAGTTGTCCTTCTCGTACGAGTAGAGCTGGTACTGGGGCGGAAAGCCGCAGCCCTCGCCGATGCCGACGGGGAAGATCGGCGTGCCGTCGTCGTAGACAAGATACCGCCCGTCGGCGCTCACGCGGACGAAGCTGTCCCGGATCGGCTCATTCCAGGCCCAGATGCGCCGCGGGATTTCGACTCCGGGACCGGTGTGTACCGCAATCCAATCCACCACCGGCGTGCCCGTGTCGGCGACGCACACGGTGGCCTGCTCGGTCGCAGGCCGGTCAATCACGACGGTGCCGATGACCCAGCCGGGGCCGAGATAAACCGTTCCCAGCTTCCCGTTCACCCGGATGGTGCCGAAGCCCGCGCGACCCAGAGCCACGCTGAGCAGATTCCGCTCGCCCGGCTGCACACCCACCTTAAAGTCGGCCAGGTGTCCCGGCCGGCCCGGGCCCTCGCTGCCGTACGCGGGGAATTTCTTGGGCCACGGTGCGACAAGCGGCCGTACGCGCGCGCCGTCAAAGGTCGTGCGTTTGCCCGGCCGGAACTCCGCGCCCAGGCTCTCCTCGTCCAGCGGTCCTCCGACGTCCACAAAGCTCACCACGGTCAGCCGGTCATCTAGGAGCACGCGCCGGCGCGGTCGCAGCAGGTGCTTCTCGGTTCCTGCCTCGATCTTCACGCGCACTTGGTATTCGCCCGGCTCCGTGCCCGCGGGCACGGTCATTGTGAGATCGAAGCTCGACTTGCGCCGCTTGGCACCGAGTGGAACGCGCTGGGTTAAGGCTGCGCGCCACTTGGTCTTCCGGCGCATCGGCCCCGCGCTTTCACCGAGAGCCACGTCGGCTCCCGGCCGCGGGACCTCGCGCCCCAGCTCGACCGTCGCACGCCCCTGGGGCAGCGACGTATCGCCCACGTGAACGACTACGGTGATCACATCGCCGATTGCCCACCACTCGCCGCGTTCGCGGTCGTAGTGCGGCCCCGGCGCGATCTCGGCCCTCAAAGCCGGCTCCAGGGCCTCGCCGACCTCTCCGAGGTCCTCGCCCTGCGCGGTTATGGCCGCGGTCACCAGCAGTGCCTCCGGCTCAAGGGCCCAGACGCTGATTGCCTTAATCGGCCGATACCGCTTGGGGTTGACCCAGGTCATCAGATAGGCCTTGACCGCCCGCTCACGAGCATATCGGCTGCCATGCTGCAGCACCGGGGCATTGGACTTCTCCGACCACAGAAACGAGCCGACGTTCTCGCCGAACGTCACCGGCAGCGCGACCGTGTCACCATCCGCATAGCGCACGACGTAGCTGGCGATAACCGTTCCCGGAGCGGGCTCACCGGCGGCGAAGTGCAGAAAGTGCAGCGCCTGGACCTGTCCGCGGCCGAGCGCCGCGAGCTTGCGCTGCGATGCCCCGGCCTGAGGCAGAGGCCGGTCGGTGAGGCTAAAGGGGACCTCACCCACCTGGGCCGGACCCTTCGACCAGGGGACGAAACGGGCTTTCGCCGCCTCGCGCTCCACGTCGAAATCGCCCGCCGGCAGCTTCAGCGCGCGGAATTCCCGCCCGGTGACCTCAGGCTGCTGCTGCGTCACGCGCACGGCCGCAATCGGCCCCAGCAGGACGCTCCACTCCGGCCACCCGCCCTCCTGCACCAGCGAGAGCGTATCAATCTCTGCCGGCACGAACCGCAGCCGCCCACCGTGCTTGGGCTGAAACTCCGCGTACGGAATCGTGATCTCCTGCCAGCCATTGGGCAGCAAGAGCACATCTCGCTTGAACACCTTGTTGGCCTGCTGACTGTAGAACAGCACCCTCAGCACCCGCGGCCGAGAGCTCTGCAGACGCAGCCGCAACTTCAGCGCATTAGTCTGCGCCTTGGCGAGAGCGGCGCCGTTCACCTTACGCAGGCAGGAGGCCCAGCTTCGCGTGCCGTCGGCTGCGGCGAAGGTGAGCAGCGCCCCGGGGCCGGCGTCCGGCGACTGCGCGGACTCGATCTTGACCAGCGGCGGCCGACCCTGGGCGCGATCGGACCAGTTGCAGTTCCAGCCTTCGACTCCGGATTGCCATTGCTCGATGGGAACCGTCTGGCAAACGGCGGCAACGGGCACGAGGATCAGTGCCGCCATGAGCGTGGCTGTGCGCATGTCTCCACCTCAGAGTGATCCGGCAGAAGTATCCTGCCTCATCCCTCGCTGCCGGCAAGCAGGTCCCGAAACAGACTGGCGTTGGCCGCAGCCTTGCCCTCGTAGTGATTGTTGAAGAACACCAGAGTTTTCCCGGTGCTACCGGCGATGTCCTGCACCTTGGGCACCCACTCGACCAGCTCTTCCCGGGAGTACAGGTAGTCGTACCGCTGCCAGGCGTGCTCGTGCTTCCACCAGGCCTCGGCGTTCCGCCCGTGGAAGCGCACGTAGCCGACGTCGGAGGTGGCGCGCGCGACCGGAGGCATGAGCCCCTTGAGTCGAGGCTCGTCCACGCAGCAGAAGCCGAAGTCCAGCTTCCGCAGCAGCTCGAAGGTCTCGTCGCGCACCCAGCGGCTATTGCGGAATTCCACGACCGTGGGCAAGTCAGGCAGCATCTCGCGGAACCATCGCAGGTACTCAACGTTCGCCCGTTCGACCTTAAAGGACCACGGAAACTGCGCCAGAATGCAGCCCAACTTGCCTTCTTCGATCAGGGGCTGCAGAGCCTCCGCAAAGCTTTGGAAGACCGCTTCCTTCCCGGTTCGATCGTGTGTCATCTCCTGATTCGCCTTGACCACGAAACAGAAGTCTTCCGGGGTTTTGGCGGACATCTGAGCCAATGTGCGGGCGCTGGGCAGCCGGTAGTAGGTGAAGTTGAGCTCCACCGCATTGAACCTTTCGGCATAGAACCGCAGCATCTCGCGCTTGGGAATCCGTTCCGGATAGAAGTGGCCGAGCCAATCGTCATACGAGAAGCCGGAAGTCCCTACGTGGATCATCGCTGTCCTCCGCGGCGCCGCCTCAGGGGGTGATCAGCAACGTGGTCTTCCCCAGGATCTTGTTGCCGTCCAGGATGCTGATCTCATACTTGCCGACCAGGAGGTTGCTGCGCCTTCCCAGTTCGATCCAACCATATGCTCGGCCCTGCTCCGCGTGCAGTTCAATCTCTGTGGTGAACTGGGGCAGCAGCACACCGGCAAAGCTCCAGTGGCACACCAGCTTCTGTCCCGGCGCGGCGCCGGCGAACTCGAAACAGGCGAACAGCCGGCGCACGGTTCGCGGGAAGCTCGGGGCGGGGCTGACGGGCCGGCCCTCGGCGTCCACACCCAGAGCGATCTGAATGGTCCCGATGCGCACCCGGCCGGTCGAGGGGCGCGCGGCCCGTTCAGGCGGGCGAGGCACGACTTCAAAGGACGTATCCGCCACAGTATCGCGCCCCACGCGCAGATAGATCTCGTAGATGCCCACCGGCAGGCCCTTGCCCTCGGCGGATAAGGTGAAGAACCCCTTGGCCGCAAGGCCGGGCATCGTCCGGGGACGCACCCGCTGCAGGAGGCGCCCATCCAGGTACAGCTCTCCGTCCAGCGGCGCGGTGCTCTTGACCCGCGGGAGATCGTAGTAGCAGAACACCTGCTTGACGCCCTCGGGGAACTCGGTCTGCGGCTGCGGCGGTTCGGGACCGGCCGGCGGATGAGCAGTAGTGTAGACGCGGTCCGGCACAAAGGGACCGTCCGGCGGCAGAAAACTGAACTCGCCCGGATGCAGTTCCGGCGGCGTGCGGGGATGCGGCCGCCCAAAGTAATGGTATCCCAGGACGAGGCCCAGGCCCAGACCTGCCAACAGCAGCAGACCCAGGCTTCGGGAGGACAGGCGCGCTGCCGGCGCCTGGGCGCCGGGGCCCGGCCTTGCCCCCCGGGCGAGCACTTGCGGCGTCTCCACCGCTGGTCGCTGCTGTCCGGCCGGCGGATGTTCCACTACTCCTGCGGGGGCGCTATGGAAATCGTCTTGCTGGCCAGCGCCTGGCCGCCGAGCACCAGCTCGAGCCTCCAAATGCCCTCCTCCATCTTCTCCGACGGCCACTTCAGCTCGAAGTTCGCCTTGGTCTGCTTCGGGTCGAGCAGAGCCGCGGTAACCTCTCCCACCTCCACGTCGCCCCGAGACCACCGTGCCAGGAGCGGTACTTGCTCACTCTGGCCCGCGAGCTGGTATTCGATATAGCACCAGGGCGCATCGCTCTGCGTCGTGAAGTCCGTTGTGATCTCGCTCGGTTCGCCGAACTCATCCGGCGCGCCCCCCAGACGTAGGCTGAAGATCGCCGCCTCGCCGGGAGACTGCCCGCTTCCCAACCCGGTTGTGGCACCAGTGCTCGGTGCTGCGGGCCGCTTGGGCGGGCTGCGGAGAACGTCCATGTAGATCGTACCGAACACGACCGCCAGGAAGGCGATCAGCCCGAGCCCAATCCCCCAGGCTCTTCGCCGGCCGGCTCGGAACTGCTCTTCCTGCGCTCGGACCCGCGCCAGGTCGAGAAGCACTTCAGCCTCGACTGCCGCGTCACTGCCCTGCTCCTGCGGCGCCTTCTGCTCAGCCGGCTGCTGCTTCACCCGAATGTCGGGCAGCGGCTCGTCCCAGACGTCCTCCGGCTTCACAGGGTGATGGGTCACCGGCGCCGCCTTTTGATCGCCCAATTCTCGGGGCGGTGGCCACAACGCCCGACCGCAGCGTTCGCAGAAGGCCGCCCGCTCCTTGTTCTCGGTGTGACAATCGGGGCACTTCATGGCTCGGCCTCCCGTTGGACGGTGAATGCCCCTCGCGCCAGAGGCACCCCCGAACACAGGATCACGACCTGGTATCTTCCTTCCGGCCAGCCTGCCGACGGTCGTCGGAGTCGAAAGGCCGCCGTGCCGGAGCGATGCTCGCCGGTGTCCACGGAGCCCGACAGAGCCTCCACCGGGCGCTGCTCGTGTTGTACGCGACAACCGACCACCGAACGGGCGGCCGCGCGCCACGCGAAGGACACCACCACCTCGGGGGTCTGCGCCGTGAACATCGCCGGCCCCGGCGCACTCTCCCTCTGCGGATCGTATGCCGCCGAGATGCGCAAGCCGCTAACCACCACTTGTCTCGCCGCGCCCGAGGCTGCCCTGGTGGGCTTGGGCGCCGGCTCAGCCGGGGGGGCCACAATCCGCAACCAGACCGCGCCGAACAGCAATGCCGCCGACAGAGCAACCGCCGACAGCCAGAGCCACCCGAATCCCCGGCCCCCATTCGTGCGATGCTCGCCCTGCCCACTCACCTCTATCGCCTACTTGACGCGAAAGCGCGCCTTGCCGATCGGTCGGCCCTCGAGCAACAGGCTCACCTCGTAGTCGCCCGGCGGAAAACCGTCGGCCATGTGCAATCGCGACCGTCCCGCACCGCGCCGGTTCTCGCCGAGCTTGACCTCGCCGGCCAAACCCTCCAACTCCCGACCGTCGCGCCGCACCTTCATCTTCAAGATACCCTTACGGGGCGCATCCGTCCACTCGAAGTGCACGAATACCTCGGTAATCGTGCGCGGAAAGACGTGGGAAACCTCGAAGGGCCTCCGCGCGGCTTCGTCATACGCGGAGGACACTGACACGCGAACCAGCCGAGCCTGGGGCGAGCCGTCCGCCGGCAGCACACTCGTCTGCGCCCAGGCCAGTAGATGACCGCCCGAAGAGACCTCCACCTCCCAAAACCCGGCCGGCAGCCCCTCGGCGCTCGCAATGCGCCAGACGGCCGTTCCGAAGGCTCGGTCCGGCAGGTCCAGCGAGCCGCTGAATTCGGGCGCCTCTACACCGTTGATCAGCGTCCGGAAATCGAGGCGTGCCCCACGCGGGGCGCCTGTGAACCGGCAGCGGACGTACAGCTCCCTGTCAGCGGACGTGAACGGCACTTCGGGGTCTGCCGGCTCGAGAGAGGCCGGCCCACCGCGTGACAAGCTCGCCGACACCTGCAGCCCGGGGCCCCAACGGCGCTGTATTGCCGCCTTCACTGCCTCCGGACTGAGCCCGGCCAGCCGCCAGAGTCCGTACGTCAGCGCGATCAGACTCACCAACTGCACCGGACATCCCAAGCCCATGGCCCACGCCACCCGCCGGACCGCGCGGCCTCTGGCGTCCTGCGCGCCTGATGGAGACGGCTTCGAACCTGGCTGCATCTTCGCCTGCCAACGCTGCTTCTTCGTTGCCAGCCTGATGCTAGGTGCGACTACGTAACCCCAACGACGAACGACGGTCGCGCCTGAACGCGATCCCACAGGGATTCCGAGACCGGCTCTAGTCCTTGGGCGCCGGGTTGATGGCAAAGCGATGCGGATACGAACGGAGCTTCGGCGTGACCTCTCCGACCACCGTGTACAGGCCCGGAGCCGCCAGCGGTCCATTGCCCTGTAGGTGCTGGTCCCACGATTCGCTGATCTCCGCCGAGAACCCGCCATACCAGGTGACTTCGCGGATCTCCTGCGCGAACTTCCGGTTCCAGGACCAGCGCCAGACCTCATTCTCCCTGCTGTCGTAGACCACGAAGTCGTGCTGCTTGGCGCTGGGAAAGGTCACTTCCTGCGGCAGATGAGACGGATTGCCGATGGTCATGGTAAACCAGACGGTGTCACCGGACGAGTACTCGTCCTTGGAGGTGGCGACCGTGCAGATCGGGTCGTCGAGCGCCTTAAGTTCCAGCGGTTTGAGATAGGGGAAGCCCTTCTGGGACAGCTCCACGAGCCCGGTCAATTCGATGCGGCGGCCGAGGTTGCTCAGGGGCTGAAGCGCAAAGGGCGCGTCGAGCTGTTTGTCGGCCGCGACGTACATGTCGCCGGTGGCGTCGCGGACCACCCAGTCGCTGCGTGTTACCGGCGGGCCAAAACGCGTGGCGAACTGGACGCTGCTGCCCTGCCAGCCCCGATATTCGCCCTTGACCAGGACGAGCTTGCCCTCGAACTGCAGCGGCTTGGCGGCGATGTCCAGGATCTTGGCCGGCACGGGTTCACCGGCAGGGCGGAGCTCGATATGCACGCTCTTGGTCTCCGCCTCCCACCGGACCTTTGCGCCCAGCAGCGTGGCAACCGACCGCAGGGGGATCATCACGCTGCCGTCAATGATCCGGGGCGGGGCGTCGAGCTGAACCTCCTGGCCCCCCGATTGCGCCTTGGTCTCGCCCAGCCTCAGAACCACCTCCAGCTCCTCCCGCCGGGCCCGCACCTCCTGGCGTTCGGGATTCCATTTCACCTCGGCTCCCAGCCGCTCCAGCACCGCCCGGGCGGGCACGAACACCCGGCCCTCAATCTGCACGGCTGAGGGCTCAGACAGCACGGGCTGACCGTTGACATACAGCCCAGCGACGAGCACCGGCTCCTGGCAAATCAAGGCTACAACAAGGTACGCCACACTTGCCGGCATCGCTGTTCACCTGTGCGTCAGTGTACTGCTCTCGGCCTGGCGGGTCAAGCCGTGCGCTGCCGATGCAGCAGGAGGATTTCGCCTTAGACGGCCCGCCCTCACGAGGACATCTACCCACCGAAAACCTCCGCGTACACCCCCCTCATGTACTCCAGATCGCGCCGCGTCTGCTCGACAAGCTCGTCATTGGTCAGATTCTTCCAGCTATGGCCTCCCTGGTATTCGCTGTGTAGCGAGATCGGGCCCTGATAGTCAATAGCCTTCAGGCACTCGAAGACCTTCCGCCACTGCACCAGGCCCTCATTGATCGGGAACATCCGGTTGCGCCACTGCACGCCCTCCT
>JALGUG010000458.1 GCA_029820995.1 Candidatus Zipacnadia bacterium | reverse complement strand
GCCCTTCGCGCCGACACTGCCTCTGGCGATACCGGCTCCGAAGCGCGGCGCCCGAACGTGCTCGTTGCCGAGTTCGCGCAGTCGGGCGGCGAGGGCCTCCCAATCCACATTGCCGAGCGTGAATCGGAGGGAAGCGGACTGATTGAGCCCGTCCTCGGGGCGGCCGCTCTCGTACGGCACGCCGGCGGCGACCGCGACGTCGGCATCGCCGGTGCAATCCACGACTATGTCGGCGTGGAGCGTCTGCGCGCCGGACTTGTTGGCGATATCCAGGCCGCGAATCCGGCCGTGCTCCACCGGCGCGCCGGTGATGAAGGTGTGGTAGAGCAGGTCGGCGCCGGCTTCCAGGACCATCTGCTCCAAGACGTACTTGAGTAGCTCGGGATTGAAGAATACGCCCTCGTTACCGTCACCGAGCGCCTCGCAGCGTTCGATGATTTCCTGATTGAGACCGGTGATGAGCTGCTCGGTGGGTGTGCTGAAGGGCATCAGTGGGACGACGAGCGCGCCGGTCTGGGTGCCGCCCAGGAAGCCGAACTGCTCGACAACCAGCGTGCGGGCGTCGCTGCGGGCCGCGGCGATGGCGGCACAGGAGCCGGCAGTTCCGCCGCCGGCGATGATGACGTCATAGGCCTGGTCAGGGGAGTACATGAGATGTCCTTGCTGATGAGCTGTTAGCGACCGACGCAGTTGCCGGGCCGGGCGGCGGGACCTAGGGAGCAGAGCCGGGCAGGTCGGCGAGCTTGACGGGCTGCCCGGACTCGGCGGAGCGGTAGGCGGCCTCGATGATGCGTTGGACTTGTAGGGCCTCCGTGGCGTTGGAACGGGGCTGCCGGCCGGCGCGGAGACTGGCGATGAAATGCTCGAGCTGGTCGCCCATGATGTTGGGATCGGCGGGCAGGTCATGGTGGACGGGCGCGTTGTCGCCGATGATGGTAGTCAGGCTGTCGGGGTCGGCGATGAGGGAGCCGACCTGGCCGTGGAGCGTGAGCTTGCGCTCAGCCGGAAGCGCGATGTAGCAGCAGACCACGCTGCCCACGCAGCCGTCTTCCCAGTCGAGGACCAGGGCGGCGCGGTCGTCCACGTCGTAGTCGCTGTCCGGCAGCGCCCGGCCGTGGCCGAGGGAGCAATAGACCGAGGTCGGAAGGCCGCGATACCAATGGACGAGGTCGAGAATGTGCCAGCCCGAGTCCACTACGGCCACGCCGCCCGACTTGCTATGATCGCCGCGCCAGCGCCAGTTATTGGTGACCGCTCCGCCCCAGCGGTAGATGATCGCGGCGCGCAGCAGGAAGACCTGGCCGAGAACGCCGCCTTGGACCAGGCTGTGCCCCGCGATGTAGCTGGGGGTGAACTTGGACTGCGCCGCGACCATCAGCGTTTTGCCCGCGGTCTGGGCGGCCTTGAGCATGGCCTGGGCATCGGCGAGATTCATGGCGAAGGGCTTTTCCTTGAGCACGTGGAGGCCGCGCTCCAGGCAAGCCGTGACCACCTCAGGATATAGATAGTGCGGCAAGACGACGATCGCGGCGTCGAGGTCGTCGCGGGCTAAGAGCTCGCGCCAGTCGCGGTAGGTCGCGATAGCAACGGGGTCGTCGGCGAAGGGGGTGAGGAGGTCAACGTTAGTGTCGCAAACGGCGACCAGCTCCACGTCGTCCCGTGCACGCAAGGCCTGTAGATGCGAACGTCCCATCCCGCCGATGCCGATCTGAGCGAAGCGCAAAGGTTGCATGAGGTGCTCCCGGAGTGGTCGGAAAGCGGAGCGGTCTCACTCGGACGGGATCAGGGGGATGCTCTCCCGGCGTCCGTCCCACCAGACGATTCCCAGAGCTTCCTGCGTGACGGTAAGATCGGCTAGCAGAGAGCCGCGCTGGTCCCGCAGGCGGCCGGTCGCCGCGAAGCCCGCTTCCGGCGGTCCCAGATCAAGGTAGCCGGTGAAGCCGAGATTGGTAGAGAGGTTCAAGCGGCCGCCCTGGTCGGTGAGGTCGCCCTCGATGATGGCCGATTGAACGTCGGTGAAGGTCAGGTCTATCCGCAAGTGCCGCACGCCGGCGAGGTCGTCCACGGTAAGATGGAAGGTTTGCCCGGAGGCAAAGGCAGCCGTGAGCTCCGCGTGGGTCGGGGGCTGGATTTCGCCGGTATGGGGATCGCTGGGCCCCTGGAGGTCCACGCGCAGGTCAACGGGCGCGGCGCCG
>JALGUG010000147.1 GCA_029820995.1 Candidatus Zipacnadia bacterium | reverse complement strand
TTCCGGTGGTACGCGGAGACGCTGGGGGTGCATCAGCCCGGCGGACCCAACGGCTTCCTGCGCCGCGAGGACGGACTGAAGGCCAAGCCGCCGGTGGACATCCCGCAGGCGCGCTGCTTTCCCCATGTCGGCATCGTCGCCATGTACTCCGACGCCAGCCGACCGAAGGAGACCATCCACTTCCTGTTCAAGAGCGATCCGTACGGCTCGATCAGCCATAACCACGCCTCCCAGAACGCCTTCACCGTCAGCGCCTTCGGCGAGGCCCTGGCGATTAGCAGCGGCTACTACCAGCGGTACGGCTGCCCGCACCACGCCGGCTGGACCTGGGAGACCAAGGCGCATAACTCCATCCTGGTGGACGGACAGGGACAGAAGAAGCGATCGGCCGATTCCAAGGGCCGAATCGTTCATTTCGTCAACATGCCGGAGTTCTGCTATACGGCCGGAGACGCCACGGCCGCGTACGAGGGCCGCCTGAAGAAGTTCGTGCGGCATGTGCTGTTCGTGCGGCCGGAGTACTTCGTAATGGTGGACGAGCTGGAGAGCGCCGGCGAGTCGGACTACCAGTGGCTGCTCCACGCCAAGAGCGAGATGAAGCTCGACGAGGCCACCCAGCGCGTGACCGTCGCACAGGGCCAGGCACGGATGAGGGTGCAGTTCCTGGCGCCGGAGGGCCTCAAGTTCAGCCAGACGGACCAGTTCGACGTGCCCCCCGAGAAGCCCGATTCGCCCAATCAGTGGCACTTCCGGGCGAGCACGCCGAGCAAGTCCGCGCAAGCCGTGTTCGTCACGGTTCTCACGCCCTATCGAGAGGGCCGGGAGAGCCGCGTGCCGGAGGCAAAGCTGCTGCCGGCGCAGGGCGGCGTGGCGGTCGAACTGAGGGGACCGGAGGGCGTGGATCTGGCACTGTGGCGCCTGGCGGCCGGAGCCGCCAGGGTCGAAGCGGCCGATGTGAGCAGCGAGGCCGCTGTGACCTGTGTGCGGCGCAGCGCCGACGGCACGGTAAGAAGCGTGTTCACGTACGGCGGCAAAGGGCTGACCGTGGCGGGGCGGGCGGTGGACTAGAGACGGCTTCATAACTTCAACGAGCAGGGAGCATCGCCCCTGAAGGGGCTCCTACAGGGGTTATGAAAGGGCTTGTAGCCGGCGCGACTGGAGAGCATCAGCGTGAGCGAGAATTCGGCCCGGCGATTCTACGATTTGCTGGGTGCCGAGTACGACGCGGTGATTGATTGGCCCGGACGGCTGGAGCGGGAGGGGCCCTTCTACCGAGGCGTGTTCGAACGCCACCAGGTGCGGACCGTCCTGGATGTGGCCTGTGGGAGCGGACACCATGCGGCGCTGTTCGCGAGCTGGGGGCTGGAGGTTACGGCGTGTGACCCCAGCGAGGCAATGCTGGGCGCTGCACGCGCGCAATTCGGCGACCGCGGGATCGAGTGGCTCAACGCCGAGATGGGACGGATCACGGCGCAGGTTGGTCGCCGCTTCGACGCCATTACTTGCCTGGGGAACAGCTATCCGCACCTGTTGAGCGAGAAGGAGGCACAGGGGGCGCTGGACGATTTCGCGCAGTCCCTGCGCGAAGGCGGCGCGTTGATCATTCAGACGCTGAACTACGCGCAAATGATGGCCAACAACGAGCGATTTGCAGGACCGGCGGTCTTGGGCGAAGGCCAACATGAGCGTTTGTTCGTCCGCCTGTGGGACCTGGGCCGGCGCGAGGCAATGTTCCACTTACTCCGCCTGGCCCGCGGCGAGCAGGGCTGGGAAATGCAGGTGGCGAGCACGCCGCAGCGGCCGACCTTCCGAGCCGACCTGGAACGACAGCTTGAGGCAGGGGGATTTGGGCGTGTGGAGTTCTACGGAGCATTCGACGGCAGCGCGTACGAGGAGACGCAATCGGGGCAGTTGGTAGCTGTGGCCCTCAAGGGCACGTAGCGGGCGTGCCGACAGGCTGAGGCGGTGGTGTCCAGGGCCGCCGGGGCCCGGGGATGAACCGGCAGAATCGTTGCAATCGCCCTCAGTATGCTCGACTCGGAGCCTGCACTGCATCCAGCCAGGCTTGATGTCCGGGCAGTGGGGTACCGCGCGGGGCTGCATCGGCTGCTGACCGACGTGAGCTTCACTGCGCTGCCCGGCGAGTTCGTGGGCGTGCTGGGCCCCAGCGGGGCCGGCAAGTCCACGTTGCTGAACCTGATCTGCGGGCGGCTACAGCCGTCGAAGGGGCGAGTGCTGGTCAGCGGGCGTACGCCGCGGGAGCTGGGCGAGGCGCGGGCCCGCTGGATCGGACATGTGCCGCAGGACGACATCGTCCACCCCACGCTGCGAGTGCAGCGCGCGCTGTATTACGCGGCGCAACTGCGGTTGCCGCCCAAGACACGCCCGGAAGCCGTCACGCGGCGCGTCCACGGCGTACTGGCGCTGCTGTCGCTGAGCGATCGGGCCCGGGCGCGCATTCACAGCCTGAGCGGCGGCGAACGCAAGCGAGTGAACGTCGCCGTCGAGCTGCTGTGCCGGCCCCCGCTGGTACTGTTGGATGAGCCGACCACCGGCCTCGACCCCGCACTCGAAGAGCAGCTCATGGCCACGCTGCGCCGGATCGCGCAGTCCGGCCATACCGTGCTGGCAACCACGCATGTGACTCTCAACGCCGACCTGTTCGACCTGGTGCTGATCCTGGCGGGCGGAACGTCGGTCTACTATGGCCCTCCGGAGCGGGCGCCGCGCTTTTTCGGCGTCGGCAGCCTGCCGGAGGTCTATCGCGAGCTGAGCCGGGACCGCCCGGGGCAGTGGCATAAGAAGTTTCGGCACTCCGAGCTCTTCCAGCAATACGTGGCCGATCGCTGGGATGAACGTGACCAGCCGGCGCCGCGGGTGGCCGAAGCGGGCCAGAGCCGGAAGGCCGTGCCGGAGCCGACGGCAGAGGAGATCGAGACGGAACTTGAACAGCTCCGCGCGCGGGTGCGCGCCAAGAAAGGCGGCGAGCCGCAATGAGCGCGGAGGCGGTGTCGGAACAGGCCGCGCGCCCGTCGGGGTGGTTTCAGGCGAAGCTGCTGGCGGAGCGGCAACTGGAGATTCTCCTGGGGGACCCGCTGTACGTGCTGGTGCTGGCGGTGCAGGCGCCGGTGGTGGGCGGCTTGATCTGTCTGCGGTGGCACGGCGCGCCGCTGACGGAGAGCCTGTACTTTGTGCTGGGACTGGGAGCAATCTGGCTGGGATGCACGAACGCCTGCCCGGAGATTGCCCGGGAGCGGGCGATCTATGAGCGGGAGCGCATGGCGGGCGTGCGACCGCTGCCGTACGTGGGCTCCAAGCTGATGGTTCTGGCCGCTCTAGCGGGCCTGCAGGCCGGCCTGCTGCTGCTCACGGTGAGCCTGGGCGTCCCGCTGCGAGGCAATGCGGTGCTGTATCTGGTGGGGCTCTGGTGCGCCGCGCTGGCCGGCAGTGGATTGGGGCTGGTGCTGTCGGCGGTCTCGCGCAGCACGAGCCAGGCCATCGCGCTGGCGCCGCTGGCACTGTTCCCGCAGGTACTGTTTTCCGAGTTCGTGCTGCCCAAGAGGTTCCTGGAGGGCTGGGCTCGCGTTCTGGAACGAGTGACGATGACGAAATGGTCGTACGAGTGGTTGTCAGGGACCGCGGGTCTGGTACACAATGGGTCGGCGGGCGACATCGCCGGCGCGGCCGGGTGCCTGGTGGGACTGGCGGTGGTGTTGTTCGGGCTTGCGGCGCTGGTGCTATGGGCGAGGCGGTAGGAGGCAACACATGCGCAAGTTCCTGACCGTGCTGATCGTAGTCGTGGTTTTCGCGGTGCTTATTGGGGCCGTAATCCTCGTGGCACGGTCACGGTACGGCGTCGAGGTCGGCGGATACTACCTGACCTGGAGCGAAGACCGCTACAAGCTGGACCGGAAGATGCGGGGCTTCTTGGAGGCCATCCAGTTCAAGGACTTCGACAAGGCTGCGAACTATCACGATGAGCAGGACCGCGACAAGCGGAACATCGCCCAGCTCATTGAGAGCAAATTCCTGGTCAAGCCCGAGCAGCTTGACCTGCGTGCCTACCAGATTAAGGAGATTGACCTCAGCGAGAAGGGGGATCGCGCGCGGATCTTGACGGTCACGACCGTGCACAAGCTCAACACGGCCGAGGTGCGGGACGTGGAGGCGATGTTCTACTGGGCCAAGGAGAACGGGACGTGGTATCTGAAGCTGGAGTCGTCGTTGTAGGCTGAGAACAGCCGCTCCCAGTGAGGCCCAAGCCGACATCGGCGAGTGCTAGTCGATTCCCAGGAGCTCGACCTCGAACTTCAGCGTCGCCTTCGGCGGAATGTCCGGCGGCATGCCTCTGTCGCCGTAAGCGAGGTCGCTGGGGATCACCAGCTCGCGCTTGCCGCCGACCTTCATGCCGGCGACGCCCTCGTCCCAGCCGCGGATGACGTGGCCGGCGCCCAAGGGGAACTTGAAGGGCTCTCCGCGGTCCAGCGAGCTATCGAACTTGGTACCGTCCATGAGCCAGCCGGTGTAGTGTACCCTAACGGTGTCGCCCGGCTTGGCTTCTGCGCCGTCACCGACCTTCAAGTCCCGATATTGCAGGCCCGAATCTGTGGTGACCATCCCCTGCTCCTCTGAGGCGGTCGGCTCTTCGGTTACCGTGGGCTCCTCGGTTGTTTGGGCCGGGGTCTCCAGGGTCTCTTCCTCCGCAGCGAGCGGCTCTTCGGGCGCGGGCTCAGGCGGCGCTTCCTGCGCCGTCGCGGGCGCTTCTGCGGCGGGTTGGGCGAGCCCCTCGGCGCCGCTGGGCTGCAGTCCGGCCTCTTCCGTGGTCTTCCTGGCGCAGCCGGCGGTAACGACCAGCATTACAACCAGCAGGACTGCCGTCGGCCAGATCCATGTTCCGGTATGAACTCTCATGTTCAGTTTTCTCCTCAGTGGGATTGGCTCCGTCCCGGACAGCATCAGCCTGGATCGGGGCCCAGGTTTAGCGCAGACGGTCTAGGCGAACACTTGGAGGCTCTCAGTGCCGCACGTTGAGCGCTCGGCCGGCATAGGGCGATCATCACGGCGGCAGCAGGGCGCAGGCAATGACGTCGTCCATGTGGTCTACGAAGTGAAAGGTTAGATCGCGGCGGACGTTAGAGGGCAAGTCGTCCAGGTCTTTGAGGTCCTTCTCGTTCTCGCGCGGGAGCGCAACGTGCGGGATACCGGCGCGATGGGCGGCGAGCACCTTTTCGCGCACCCCGCCCACGGGCAGCACCTTACCCCGGAGCGTGATCTCGCCGGTGAGGGCCACGTCGCGGCGAACGGGCCGCTCGGTCAGCGCCGAGACCATCGCGGTCGCCATGGTGATGCCGGCGGAGGGGCCCTCCTTGGGGATCGCGCCGGCCGGCACATGGATATGAATATCGGTCTTGGCGAAGCGCTGGGTCTCAATGCCCAGGGCCTTGGCTCGGGAACGCGTGTAGCTCAGAGCCGCCTGCGCGGACTCCTTCATCACGTCGCCCATCTGCCCGGTGAGAGAGAGCTCACCCTTGCCCTCGCTCAACGACACCTCGACGCTGAGCACGTCGCCGCCGTGCTCGGTGTAAGTCAGGCCCGTGGCAACGGCCACCTCGTCGCGTTCCTCGGCCAGGCCGTGCAGGTATCGCCGCGGCCCGAGGAATTTCTCCACGCTCTGAGCCGTCGCCCGTTTGAGCTGGTCGTCGCCCTGGGCTACGCGCTTGGCCGTCTTGCGACAGATGCTGGCGATCTCGCGCTCGAGGTTACGCACGCCCGCCTCGCGGGTGTAGTACCGGCACAGAACCTGGAGCGCGCCCGTGCTGAACCGCAGATGGTCCGGTGTAAGGCCGTTTTGCTTGAGCTGCTTGGGGACCAGGAACTGCGTAGCGATCTGGATCTTCTCTTCCTCGACATATCCGGGGAAGTGGATGACTTCCATCCGGTCTTGAAGTGCGGGCGGAACGGGGTCGAGGATGTTGCCCGTGGCGATGAACATCACTTCGGACAGATCAAAGGGGACCTCCAGATAGTGGTCGCTGAAGGTGTTGTTCTGCTCGGGGTCGAGGACCTCCAGCAGCGCCGAGGCGGGATCGCCGCGGAAGTCCATGCCGAGCTTGTCAATCTCGTCCAACATGAAGACGGGGTTGCGGGAGGCGGCGTGGCGGATGGTTTGGATGATGCGGCCGGGCATCGAACCGACATAGGTGCGTCGGTGGCCGCGGATCTCGGCCTCGTCGCGCACACCGCCCAGAGAGAGGCGGATGAACTTCCGGCCCAGGGCGCGGGCAATGGACCTGCCGATGGAGGTTTTGCCGACGCCGGGCGGACCGATGAAGCACAGGATGGGCCCCTTGACGTTGCGCACGAGCTTGCGCACGGCCAGGAATTCGAGGACGCGCTCCTTGACCTTGCCCAGACCGTAGTGGTCCTGCTCGAGGATGCTCTCGGCGCGCTTGAGGTCCAGCTTGTCGCGGGTGCGCTTCTGCCAGGGCAGCGCGACGAGCCAGTCCAGATAGGTGCGGATGACGTAGCCCTCCGGCGCCATGGTGGGCATCTTCTCGAGCCGCGCCACCTCCTTGAGCGCCTTTTCGGCCGACTCGGCGGGCATCCCGCATTCCGCGATCTTCTCACGATACTCGTCGGCCTCGACCGTGGTCCCCTCGCGTTCGCCTAACTCATCTTGAATCGCGCGCATCTGCTCGCGCAGGTAGAACTCGCGCTGGGAGTTTTGGAGTTCGTCTCGAACCCGGGTGTGGATTTTGCGTTCCAGCTCCAGGATTTCGAGTTCCTGGCTGAGCAGCACGCTGAGCGTCTGGAGCCGCTCTTTGACCACCAGGGACTCGAGGAGCTGCTGCTTGGCGTGGACCTTGATGTTCAGATAGGCCGCGACCAGGTCCGCCAGCCGAGCGGAGTCGCGGATGTTCATGACCTGAACCAGCGCTTCCGCGGGAATATTGCGGCTGAGATTGACGGCCTGTTCGAACCGCTGAACGATAGTGCGCATGAGCGCTTCGACTTCGGTGGTCGACTCTTCAATCTCAGGCAGGCCCTCCACGCGGGCCCGCAAGAAGGGCTCGGTCTGCTCGAACCGGATCAGACGGACACGGGTCAGGCCCTCGACGACGACGCGCATGGTGCCGTCGGGCAGCTCGAGCATCGAGAGGCTGCGTGCCAGGCAACCGACTTCGTACAGCTCGTGGGGTTCGGGATCGTCCTGGTCGCCGTCGCGCTGCATGAGCAGCGCCAGCGGGGAGCCCCGGTTCTTGGCATCCCGCAGGGCAAGCACGGAGGCCGGTCGGACAACGATCAGCGGCACGACCATGTGGGGAAAGACCACGATATCACGCACGGGCAGGACCGGCAGCGGCGTATCCGGCACCGTGACGGTCTCGGGCTGGGACGTCGGGGTCTCGTCTTCAATTGGCTGGTCGTCGCTGGGTGGCACGGTATTCCGTGGGTGCCTCGTGGCCCGGATGCAGGTGCAGCGCTAGGCGGTCTTTTGCCGGGAGGCGGAGCCGCGGGTCCTGTCGGGACGACGGCGTAGCTGAGGCTTGCGGCCCTCCGTGATGCAATCGGCAGTGACCTTGCACTCGACAATGTCCGGATCGGAGGGCACCTCGAACATCACGTCCAGCATGATCTCCTCGATGATCGTCCGCAGGGCGCGGGCGCCGGTTTTGCGCCGGATGGCCTCTTTGGCGATGGCGTCCAAGGCTCCGTCCGTGAACGTGAGCTGCACATCGTCCAGGAGCGACAGGGTCTTCTGATACTGCTTGGTCACGGCGTTCTTGGGCTCGACGAGTATCCGACGCAAGGCGCTCTGGTCCAGTTCGTGCAGCACGGAGACAACCGGCAGCCGGCCAATGAACTCGGGGATCATGCCGAACTTCATGAGGTCCTCGGGGAGGACCTGCCGCAGCACGTCGTAAGTGCTCTCGTCTTTCGCCGAGCGGGGCTTCTGGCCAAAACCGATGGCGCGATTGTAGGTCCGAGCCCGAATGATGTCCTCGAGGCCGTCGAACACGCCGCCGCAGATGAACAGAATGCCGGTGGTGTCAATCTGGATGTATTCCTGTTGAGGATGCTTGCGGCCGCCCTGGGGGGGGACGTTGGCGACGGTTCCCTCCAGGATCTTGAGCAGAGCCTGCTGGACGCCCTCGCCGGAGACGTCGCGGGTGATGGAAGGATTGTCCTGCTTGCGGGCGATCTTGTCAATCTCGTCAATGTACACGATGCCCTTCTGGGCGCGCTCGATGTCGTTGCCGGCGGCGATGAGGACCTGCAGGAGAATGTTCTCCACGTCCTCGCCGACATAGCCGGCCTCGGTGACTGCCGTGGCATCGGCAATGGTAAAGGGCACGTCCAGGACGCGGGCCAGAGTGCGGGCCAGATAGGTCTTGCCGCAGCCGGTCGGACCGATGAGCAGGATATTGGACTTTTCCAGCTCCACCTCGTCATCGGCAACGTTGCCCATGCCGATGCGCTTGAAGTGGTTGTACACCGCCACCGACAACACGCGCTTGGTGCGGTCCTGGCCGATGACATACTGGTTGAGGAACTCGTAGATGTCCTTGGGGCTGGGCACGGCGTCAGTCCGGCGCCGGGCGGTGTCCTTCGCCTTGCCTCGGATGATCTGATTGCAGAGCTCGACGCAATCCACGCAGATATAGACGCCGGGACCGGCGATCAGCTCCTTGACCTGCCGAGGCTTTTCCTTCCCGCAGAACGAGCAGCGCAGGTAACGGCCTTCGGTTCGCATTCGGTGTCTCTCCCTGAGAAAGCGTTGCTGTGACGTAGGCTGCGAACGTTGCTATTGCTCTTCGCCGGGCGTGGTCAGCTCCATCTTCTCGGCTACCTTATCAATGATACCATACTCGATCGCATCTTGAGCGGTCATATGGTAATCACGGTCGGTGTCGCGCTCGATCTTTTCGAGCTTCTGCCCGGTGTGCTTGGCCAGAATGTGGTTGAGCCAATCGCGGATCTGTAGAATCTCTCGGGCCGCGATTTCGATGTCCACGGCTTGGCCGGCGAGGCCGGAGGCCCAGGGCTGATGGATCAAGATGCGCGAGTAGGGGAGTGCGTACCGGTGTCCCTTCTCGCCGCCGGCCAACAGGACCGCCCCCATGCTGGCAGCGCGGCCGATGCACCAGGTGTGGATTTCGGGGGCGACGTACTGCATCGTGTCATAGATTGCCAGGCCGGCGGTCGGCGAGCCCCCGGGGCTGTTGATGTACATGTAGATCGGCTCGGTGGGGTCCTCGCCCTGGAGAAACAGCAACTGCGCGATCACCAGGCTGGCCAGGGTGTCGTCAATCTGCGTCCCGATGAAGATGATGCGCTCTTTCAGGAGGCGTGAATAGATGTCGAAGGAGCGCTCGCCTCGGGGGGTTTGCTCCACCACAATCGGTACCAGCGTCACAATCCGAATCCTCCTACTCAGTCGTCAGTGCCCAACGGCTGAGCCTCCAGGCGCTGCTCTTTGAGATACAGCTCCATGGGCAGCTCTGTGATCTGAGCCTGCTCGACCACGAAGTTCAGGACCTTCTGACGCCGCAAGCGGTCCCGGAATTCCCTTAGGCCTGGGTCGTTCTCCTCAATCTCTGCGCGCAAGGCCACCGCGTCGGTCTCGGCTTCGGCGGCCATCCGTGTCAACTCCTTCGCGATGTCTTCCTCCTGCACCTCCAGGTCTTCCCGCTGCGCAATGGCCTCGAGGATCAGGTGCACCTTCAGGCTCTGCTCCATCCGTTTCGCCTGGTTGCCAAGGAACTCGTCGGCGGAGGTGTCAACGTCCTTGAGGACCCGGTCCAGTGAGAGCCCCTGGGCTTTCAACTGCTTGTCGAGCACTCGCGTTTGTTCCTCGGCTCCCACCGTAATGAGCTGGTCCGCAATCTGGACCTCGGACCCCTCGAATAACCTCTCCAGCGCCTGCTGTTCCAGGCCCGAGCGGCGGATTCGCTCGTTGCGGCGACGTACTTCCGCCGTGGCCCGGGCCCTCAGTTCGTTGAGATCGGCCGCCCCGAGCTGTTGCGCCAGGTCATCGTCAATCTCGGGAATCCGCAGCTCTTCAATGCCCTGCGGCTTGAGCGTTACCGTAGCTTTCTTACCCGCGAGGGCCGGGTCGGAGTGTTCCTCGGGATACTGCGTCTCGATTGTGATTTCGGTACCGCAGCGCGCGCCAATCAGAGCCTCATCGAGCGGCGGCTGATGGTCTCCGCTGCCGACGAAGAATCTCTCGCCTCGCTGGTGCAAAGGCTGCTCGGAGCCCTCCGGCCGGATCTCCAGGTCCGTTTCGACGCAATCGCCTTTGCGGATTTCCTCGCGGTCGGTCTCCTCCCACTCGGCGGCTTTCTCAGCCACTTCCTGCAAGTATGCGTCAATCTGCTCATCAGTGGGCTCAACCTGAGGCGCCCGCAGCGGCAGTCCTCGATACTCGCACAGCTCGGGCTCCGGCTGGATGGTGCCGGTGGCCCGAAAACTGAAGGGTTGATTCTCCTCGGCGCGCAGCTCCACCTGTTCGGCGCTGTTATCCGCCGCCGGCGCTTCCCGGGCGGCGACCGGGTCATCGTCCGTCGCGGCGGCTTCTGCGGGGTCCTGCTCCGCGGTGTCCGCCTCATCCGGAATCGGGCCGATCTGGAACTGCTCGATGGGGTGCAGGTTCTCCTGTTTGATGGCCTCCTCTAGTACCTCGGGGATGAGGTCTGCCGTCGCGAATGCCTCAATCTTCTCCTTGCCGTGTCGGAGCCGAATGATACGAGGCGGCGCTTTACCGGGCCGAAAGCCGTTGATTCCGGCCTGGGCCAGCTCGCGATAGACTTTGGCGAAGGCCTTGTTGACCCGTTCTTGGTCAACGACGATATCAATGTGGACCTTGCATCCTCCCAGGTCCTGCACCGTAACTTGCACTACACGTCACTCCTTAGGCACCGTCGGCGAAGCCAGTCGGCGAGATCCCTCTGAGACAAAAGCACGTCGCCCCTGGATGGACGACGTTTCCCGGCGGGCCTTGGTGGGCGCGGGGAGATTTGAACTCCCACGGGTTGCCCCACGTGGTCCTAAGCCACGCGTGTCTGCCATTCCACCACGCGCCCGGGACTAGTTGTCGGGCAGAACAGTCGCCGGCCCTGAGCGGCGCGCGTGCCGTCTGCTGTGGTGGTGGGTCGTACAGGATTCGAACCTGTGACCTTGGGATTAAGAGTCCCCTGCTCTACCAACTGAGCTAACGACCCATCCACTGAGTACCGGCCCGCGAGGCCGCTGCGCTTGCTGGCGCGCCCGGGAGGATTCGAACCCCCGACACACGGATCCGAAGTCCGTTGCTCTATCCAGGCTGAGCTACGGGCGCCCGTTGTGCTCGCGGCCGAGCCACGCGTCTTGACGTGAGATGAGGTGCAAGGCCTGGTTTGGGGCGAGCGATGGGACTTGAACCCACGACCACCGCATCCACAGTGCGGGGCTCTAACCAACTGAGCTACGCTCGCCATGGTCGTCGGGCGCCGCGTCACGCCGCTGCGGAGCATCCCGCGCCAGGTTGCTCCGTGCTCCGACTGATCGTCATCTCGATGGAGCGGGCGAAGGGAATCGAACCCTCGTGGCCAGCTTGGAAGGCTGGGGCTCTGCCACTGAGCTACGCCCGCACCGGGTCAGCATCCGTCACTTGGCACCGGCTGCATCCAGACCGAGCCGGTGAAGTATCTATAGGCACATGTGCGCTAATTGTCAAGAACCGAACACACCGCCGTGCCAATCGCCCCACGGTCTATCCCGGTGACGTCACACAACCTTGCGGCCTGAGCCGCCAGGTCGGACGCCACTTTGATTGGCCGGGAAACCGGCACTCTGGTCGGGGCGGGCGGATTTGAACCGCCGACCTCTTGCTCCCAAGGCAAGCGCGCTAGCCAAGCTGCGCCACGCCCCGGCGTGAGTATGTAAGTATACCCAACAAGGGCCCTGCCGTCAACGGGCTTGAGCGCACATCGAACAGGCCGGCGCACGGTGCGGTTGCGGGCACTTAGAGGCCCTGCGCGAGGCGCCGGCGATGTTTTTCCTCCAGAGTGAGGACCAGGTCCTCCGCCGGCGCGGCGAAGGGCAAGACCACGCGGTCAGTGGACGAAGACAGAATGTGCAGCAGCTCGCCGGTTTGAGCGTTCCAGAGGCGGATGTCGCCGTCGTCTCCGGCGCTGGCAAGCCATTGGCCTGTGGCGTCAAAATCAACGGCCCAGACCTTTTGACTGTGCCCCTCCAGCGTGCTCAGCAAGCGACCGGCATCAGGGCTGAGCAGGTGCACCTTGTTGTCCCAGGCGGCCGCGGCGATCTGTCCGCTCTGCGGATCGCGCGCCACCCCCTGGACGAGGCCGGCGATGGCCGTGCGGGCGATCTCACGCCCCGTCAAGTCCCAACATACCACCGCGTTGTTACTGCCGGTTCCTCCGCCGACCAGAAGCCGCCGGCCCGTGGCGTCGAACACGAGGTCGCGGATCTCGCCGGGCGTCGCCTCGTCAATGGTCGCCACGGGCTGCAGATCGCGGGTCCAGATATGTACCTTATGGTTCCAGGTCCCGCAAGCGAGGTGTTGGCTGTCAGGCGACCAAGCTACGCAATAGCTCCGAGAGGGGTCGGCATCGGCGTTGACCTGGCGGGGCTGACGGGCAGACACATCGTAGAGCCTGACGCCCGAGTTCAGGCCGGTTGCGGCCATGCGCCGGCCGTCCGGGGACACCGCTACGCCGTCGCAGCGAGGCTCATATCCAGCATCCTGCCAGGTGCTCTCGATCTCTCGACCTTGCACGCGGACCTTGTGGAGCGCGCCCTCCTCATCACCCAAGGCCAACCACTCGCCACCGGGGTGCCAGCTCAACATTTGCACGGACTTCTCGGCGACATCCTGAGAGCCGGCTACACCCGCCGCGAAGTCGTACAGCACCAGCCGCTCTGCGCGGCCGCCGAAGGCCAGAACCGGCCTTCGAGGATGCCAAGCAAGAGCGTGGACGCGATCAACAAGGTCCATGGAACACCGTCCTATAAGCCGACACCGCCGCCGACGGAGCGCACGGGGCGCTGCCCGGCGCTGCTATTACCCATAACGAGCCGGGCCGCCCGGTTCTGACGGAAACTCGCTTGCGGGAGCGCCCATGACATGCTTGACCGCGGCCCCTCGCCGGGCCTTGTGAACGCGGCCCGTCGGGCGCTACTGTATCACGTAGTCCACCACGTTCGCGTTGGGCTTCAGCTCCACTGCCCCCGCGGTGTTCTCGCTCTTCACGACTTGCCCTTCGGCGTTCCGCGCCTGCACCCGCACCTTGCGCCCGGGGCCCGATCCCAGCAGACGCGCGGCCTCGATTCTCAGGCGCTTTGTGCCCCGATCCGCCGGCACGCCCGCCGGCACCCGATCCTGATACATCGGCCACCGCTCGATGGGCTCCGCCGTCCAGCCGCCCAGGTCGCCGCACGGGATGACCGTCAGCGCCTTGCCCCGCTTGATCAGCACCGCACCGTCCACCGTCACGGCTCCCTCGGTCGCGGCGCCCCGGCCTGAATTCAGGTACAAGTATTCCGGACAATCCACATAGTCCACGCGCCGCCCGTCCACCAGCGCGCTGTAGGCGAGCAGTTCGCCCGGCTTGGTGATAATCCACCCGTAGGGCGGAAGCAGGAAGTCTCGTCCATCCACGGACAGGCGCCATTCGTCCTTGGCGTGGTAGTTCACGTAGACCCTCTGTCCGCCGGCGTAGGTCACGCGCAGCTTTCCTGCCTCGCGCACTCCCGTGCGCAGGGCCTGACTCGTGCCGACAAAGCGCTTCTCGGCCGCCGAGTACCAGGCGATGTCCTTCACCGTGTCAGGCAGGTAGTCGGCCTGCGGGCCGGCGAGCAGGCTGTAATAGTGGATCGTGCGCGCGAGCGGCGGGAAGTAGCCGTAGCCGATCATCGCGGAATGCCCGTGCGCCAGCGTGGCGGCGACATAGTGATAGAAGGGCAGGTGATCGGTGCCCTTGCCCGGGTCCTGATTGTACCGTGCCAATCCCTTCCGGGTGAAGAAGCACCGGGGCCCGTAGCCCATGGCGGTGCCGATCTGCTTGGGGTGAATCCGCAACAGGTCGAAGTCCGGCAGCAGCGGCTTGTGTTCCGACTTGGTCCGGCCGACCCACTGGCCGTAGTCCAGGTCGGCCAGTCCGGCGTAGAGCCAGCGGCAGATTCCCTCGCTGCACAGCGCCGATTGCTGTCGGTGCACCTCGTGAATGCCCTCAGCCATGCCCAGCACCGTGGCCCGCGCGGTTCCGGCTCCCTCGACGCCGGCCTCGTAGTCGAGCGCACGGGCGCCGATGTTGGTGTGTACGTCCAAGTACACGCAGTCCGTGGGATAGCGCGCCCGGATCTTCTCTCCGACCTTGCGCGCCAGCATCGCCTGCGCGTTGGGCTTCGTTCGGTAGTCGCCGTACCAGCCGTCGGCCAAGTGTCCGTCGCTGGTCAGACAGACGAGGTTTTCGTCCCAGTATTCGTTTCCCGGGAAGAACTCGGTGTAATTGACCAGCATCCCCCACTGGTATCCCAGGCGCTTGATCCGGCGGCGGTAGTCGGCCAGGTCTTGCTCGGTGAGGTCCGGGCGCGGCCGCCAGCGCATGGAGAAACCCTCTCCGGCCCGGGTCCACCACACTCCGGCAAAGTGAATGGCGATGATGTGGTCCAGCCCGTATCGCTTGAGCGTCTCGTAGAACCGGGGCGTCATCTGCGAGCTCATCACGAACATCGCGGGGGCCAGCTCCTCCAGCTTGTCCGACCGCGGCGTAGCGATGCCGGGCAGCGTGTCGTGAAACTCGGGCGAAACCGTGAGCAGCACGCGATCGGCCAGGTCGTTGCGCCTGCCGTTGGTGAGGCGCTGATAGCTGGTGCAGCCGTTGATCCGCACTGCCGCGGGGTCCGCCTGGTGATCCTCCACTGTGGTCTCAATGACACTGCACTGGGAGTGATACCAGTCCACGAGCGCCGACACGAACACACCTCCGCCCATCGCCACCCGGGGCCCCGGCACCCGCCACATCACCAGGTAGGGCACCTCGATGGCCCGGACTGCCGGTAGCCCGCGCACCTGACCCAGGTCCAGTCCGGTGGCCGCACCGCCGGGACAGGAGGCCTCCAGGATCAGCGTGCGACCGCGCAACTGATAGCGGAGTTCATAGTCCGCCTCAACGCCCCGGCGTGAGAAGTGCCACCTCGTAGTCAGCTTGCCGTCCTTGAAGGCGGAGTCTCGGAGCTGGGCCGACTCCCCACCGGCAGCCACGACGCCCTCCGGCGTTTCGAACCTGATCGCGCCTCCTCCCAACGGCTGAAACACCGGCCCACCGCCAAATTGGGCCGACACGTCGGAGAGGTCGCCTTGCTGCGGGCGCACGACGTACCTCACAATGCCATCGGCGCAGGTTGCCGTAAACACGGCCCCCTGGCCTTCGGGCTGGGCCTCGGAGCGGCAGCCCGCGGGAGCGGGGGGCAGCATGTTGTCCTCCGACGTGGGAAAGCGCGGCTCAGTGAGGCGGCCCAGCTTCGCATACGGTTTGCGCGTGCGCTTCCAGAAGGCGAGGGATTCGATGTACATCGTCAGTGGTTTCTGGATCTTCCCGGCGGCGAGCGTCAGGCCGCGGAAGTAGAACGGCGGGTGCATGTTCGCCAACCGGCCCTTGGGCGCCAGGCCCTGGCGCATCTCCCAGTAGTCGCCCCGCAGCCTTCCGGCATCCAGGTCGAGATAGGCGCCACGCGAGTCGGAGACGGTGACCGATAGCTCAACGGGGCTGCCGCTGCGTCCGTAGCGATGGTTGCTGTACACCCAGCAGTTCACCGCGTTGAAATCGTCGTCAATCTTGATCGGCTCGGGCGGTCGCAGCTCCAGCGTGAACCAGGGGCACGGGCCGACCGTCACCTTGGCGACCTGCTCGCGCCACACGCGTTGCGCCCTCGAGGCCGCGATGGCCGCCTCTCCCCCACCGCGGACGGTCGCCTCCCACCCCTCCAGCTTCTCGAAGGAAACCTGCGCCGGCGGAGCCTCCGGCCGCTGCGCCCATTCGACCTCGTAGGCTCGCTTGCCCGGTCCTTCGCGGGGGTCCAGCGACGTCTGAATGACGACCTCCCTGGCCTGTTGGTCCGCGGTCGCCAGGTTGTCCCTGAGCTTGTCCACCTCGGCCCCAGTGAGGGTCCCCGCGGCGATGTTGCGCACTGCCAGCGGGGCCTCGTGGCCCAGGATATCGGGTATCCCCGGCTGGGCGTAGTGCAGCGTCAGGCGGAAGCTCTGGCCGGGCTGAACGTAGTCGCTCAGATCAAACAGGAAGGCAGTGTCCTGGCCGGTTCGGGCAGTGTCCACATCGTAACTGTCGGCGAACATCGTCATCCAGGCGTTATGTGCTCGGCTGAACCAGGAGAAGTGGTACTTGCCGTCCGCGAAGTCGAAGAATGGCGGCTTGTTCAGCAGCCTGGGGCGATGGATCACTTCGGTCAAGACCTGATCGTCAATCAGAATCCCGAGGACCCAGTTGCACCCACCGCCCTTGCTGCCCGCCACGTGCAGCCGCGCCTCCAGTGACAGCAGCACGTGCTCGTCGGGCCCGTCCTGGACGGTTGCCGTCGCCGTCCAGTCTTGTTGGGGGTGCACCAGGATCTCGTCGGATTGGATGTCCACGCGGTGCCGCAGCTCCGGCGGCTGGGCCCCCGCCAGGGGGATCGAGAGCGCCATGAACGCACATGCGAGTGGCCGGCCGATTGCGCTCTTGAAGGTCACTGACACCACTCCTTCTCGCACAAGCCATGTCGCGCGAGCTGCAATGACGCGGATCTTGGTCGCAGGGGCTATGGTTCCTACCCCGCGAGGTGAGGCCACTGGTCCTCGTATGGCACGGTTTCCGTGTGGCCGGACCGCGCCGATCGCTCTGCGGTCTCCAGAACGCCGATCACGCGGCGGCCGAACTCGCCGGATACGGGCACGGGCCCGCCGCGCAGCAGGTGGTCGGCCAGGTCGTGCCAGTACTGCACCCAATCGGACTGCTTGTACGGGACTTCGCGCTCGGCGAAGCCCTGGCTGGTGCGTTCGATGAGCGTCAGTTTGCCGCCGGAGGGCCCGGTGATCTGCTTCTCGTAGCCGACGTTGCCGCCGGCGCCGGAATCAATCAGCGCCCCCTCGGTGCCCCGGATGCGCCACAGAGGCCGACGGTCGCAAGCGATGTGGGACCAGGTGACGTCGGCCACGGCACCGCCCTCAAAGCGGATTAGCGCCCTGGTCTGGTCCTCGTTGGTCATGTCGTGCCAGACGAGCTTGTGGAAGAAGCCGGTCACGCCGGCGATGCGGTCCGGGATCAGATCGAGCACCCAGTCCACGGCGTGCGGCCCCCAGAAGTAGAACGCGCCGCCCGATTTGGCCTTTTCCGTGTACCAGGTATGGCCCGGATGGCCGAAGCCGCCGGCGCTGAGCTCGACGTGGAAGACCTCGCCGAGGGCGCCGCTGCTCACGATCTCCTTGATCGTGCGAAAGTTGCCGTCGTGGCGGCGGTTGTGGTGCACCGCCAGCGTACGGCCGGCCTCGCGCGCGGCCTCGACCATCTGGGTCGCCTCGGCGATGTTGAGGCACATGGCCTTCTCGACGACCACGGCAGTGGGTGAAGTGGGGTGTGACGACGGAGACCAGCTCAATCTCGGGATTGGCCAGCAGGTCCTCAACGTTACTGTAGGTCCGGATGCCGGGGAAATCGTGCTGCGCGGCCTGCGTGCGGGCGGGGTCCAGATCGCACACGGCCTCCAGGCGCAGGTCGGGCGTGGCCGAGATCCAGGCGCAATGGGCCCAGCCGAAGTTGTGCAGCGGGCCGTAGCCGATCACAGCACAGCGAATGGGCTCAGCCATTGGGCATCGCTCCGTTCGGGTGTCAAGGGTGGGCTGCGTCGGCTACCGGGCACCCGCCATCTCCCTCACGACGCGGACGATGTCTCGCACCTGGGGAATGCAGGCGTCCTCCAGCGGCGGACTGTAGGGCATCGGCGAGTCGGCTCCGCCCAGGACTCGCGGAGGCACCTCGAGGTGCTCCAGCCCCTGGGCCACGACGCGGCGGACGATCTCGGCGCCCATTCCGCCCCGAGCCGGAGCGTCATGC
>JALGUG010000146.1 GCA_029820995.1 Candidatus Zipacnadia bacterium | reverse complement strand
CGGCAACGCCCGGTACGCGCGTGCCCATTCGCGCAGGTCCTCCTCGTGACCGTAGCTACCCCGGAACCAGCAGAACACCAGCATGTACTCCGGGTTCATGGTGCGCAGCGCGTACGTGTACGGCTCGAAGAAGGCCCGACCCACCGGCGATCCGGGGCCGACCCGGAAGCCCCAGGGGTGAGTGGGGAGCTCCCAGTAGTTGTAGTAGACCTCGTGTCCGCGCGGCTCCGGCGTTGCCGTAAGCTGCGGCTGCTGCGGGTCGTAGAACCACGGCTTCCACCACAGCCGCCCAAAGTAGCGGTCCGCGTTCACGCGCGTAAACCAGCACATCTGCACGCCCCGCTCTTGCCGGAACAGCGCGGGCTTGTACAGCGAGTAGCGGTAGATCTCCGCCAGCGGCACCTTGTCGGTGTCCCATTCCTCCCGCGGCATCACGCGCAGGTTCAGCACGAACCGCCGGTCCTGGCCCTCGCGCTTCACCTGGTCGCGCAATCCGCATACAAAGTCATGCCACCGCTGCGCCCGCCAGTCCAGCCATTCCTCCCAGTGATTGGCCTTCAGCCAATCGTATCGCTGCTGATGCTCGGTCACTTCGGGCGGCAGCGTCAGCTTCTTCTGGCGGCAGAACTCCTCCACATCCCACTTGCTGTAGCCTACCTCCGACGCTCGGCCCTTGCGATAGGCATACACGCCGCCGATGGAAGTGTCAAAGCACAGCCCCGGCACTGTGTCGTGATAGTCCCTGGTCGCCTCCTGCATCGCGGCGAAGGAGTCGTGCACGACCTTCTGCACCTGCGGCCGGAGCGGATCGGGGATCGGTCCCTCGCGCCCGAAGGCCAGCGTCTCGCCGCTGCGCGACTGAACGAAGTTGTCCGGGTCATCCTCCAGCAGGCGATGGTAGCTGTGCAGGTACATGACCCGCGGCAGGACCATCATCTTCTCCCGTCGCGCCAGGGGCAGAAACTCGGCGAACATGTCCAGGTCGCCGGCCTGCTCGAACTGCTTGCACTTGAAGTACGCCCGCTCGCTCAGCCGCCAGGGCCGAAACTCGTACCGATTGAACCCCAGGAAGCGATTGTAGTCCGTGAACAGCCGCAGCGTCTGCCCGCGCATCGCGGCGCCGCTGTTCGTGAATCCGTACCGCTCAAACATCCCGCCGATCTCCGGATCGAACAGCCCGATGCTGCGCTGCGGGTAGCCTTCGGGCGCAGTAATCTCGTTGGGCATCTCGCCCAGGCTATCCAACACCTCGTACACCGCAATGCGTGCCACGGCAGCCGGGGCCGAGCTTTTCAGCCCGTGATCGTGACGCGAGCAGGTGATCATCACGCGAATTGCATCGGTCTTGGGGAAGACCATGAAGCTCTCCGTGTAGGTCTTGCCGCTCAGCCGATACTCCCGACCGTTGTACGTCGCGTGGAGGTTCATTAGGTCGCGGTTCCCGAGGCCGGACCCGCGTAGATGGGGCGCCGGCTTGCTTCCCGGTGCGGCATCAATCGCGACTTCCAGGTAGCGCTCTCGGTCATCAATGGATTCCACGACCACCACGTGCGGCGTCGGGCGTGGGTTGACCTTCAGCCGGTAGGAGAAGCCCGGCAAGACCTTGAACTCGCGCTTCTGTCGCTTGCCGGTCCTCTCCACGTCCGCCTGCTCCCCGGTCAGGCGGAACTTCTTCCCCGGAAGCAATTCCTCAACCCGCGACTGGGCAGTGTCTTCGAAGTCGTGGTCCGTTTGCGCGCAGTCCACCTCGTCCAGCTTCGCGCAGCGGAGCGCGTCCACGATCCGGCCCGAGGCGATCAGCTCCTTGGCCCGCGTCTCGCCTGCCGGCGTGTTCGGGATGTACTCCCCGTCCAACAGCAACCCGTATTCCTTTCCCGCCGGCAGCCACGGCTCGCCGTTGCGCAGCACCTTCCCGTCCCGCGAGACACTCCACCGAGGCCCTCGTTTCGGTCGGGTGGCCTCGTGCACCACAGTCACCCGCGTTGCCCGATCCCGGCCCTGCGCTAGCGCCCCGGCGATGCGTACCCGCAGCACCGCCTTGCCCGGCGGCGGATACAGATAGGACGGAATCGTCACCTGCACCGGGCCCGCCTCCCCCTCCTCGCCGGGCTGGAGCTTCTTGCGCATCAAGACCTCCGCCGCTACGGTGTCATCGAGCTGCACCTGCAGCGCGTACTCCCCGGTCAGGCCGGCGGGCGCCCGGAACCGCAGCCGCACTGGGAACTGGCGCCCCACCGTGATCTCCTCGGGCGCTTCCAGCGCCAGGTACTCGACCCTTTCCAGCGCGGCGCCCGTCATGATGCGACGGAAATGAGCGGCGGTCAAAACGCGATCGTAGACCCGGAAATCATCCACCACGCTGCGGGGACCTTGGTCCTTGTAGCTACCCGGTCCGAGAAAGAACCGTTCGCTCGGCTGGGGCTCGAACTGATAGGTGCGTGTGGTCGTCAGCTCGCCGTCAATGAACAGGTGCGTGCCCTTCTCGCGGTCCCACGCCGCGGCGATGTGATGCCACTCCTCCGGCTGCCAGGCTTTCACGTCGGCGGTGATGTAGCTGTCCGCCTCATCCCGAGTGTCGAACCGCAGGCTGCCCACGCACCAGTGCCACACCCGGAAGTTGCCCTTGCCGGTCTCGAAGGGCAGGTCGTCGTGCACAAACAGATGGTTCTGCCAAAGGTCGCCCTTCCAGTGCGGCTTGACCCACAGGCACATGGTCCCCCGGGCTTTGTCCAGATTGCCCTTCGTCGGCAGCACCACCGTCTGCCCTCGCTGCAGGTCCAGGCCCTGGCCCAGCTTCCCGGCCACGTAGACCGGCGCCCCCTCGCCGCTCAGCTCCGCCGGACCCCGACCCATGTCGAGCGCCAGGCTCCCATCGAATCTCATTCGCAATAGGAGCGCTTCCTCGCCCTGTCCGCACACCGGTATTACTAGCCACGCCCAGGCAATCACGCTCAATGCGCGCACCATAACGGCACCTCCTCATTTTGCTGTTCTGTTCGCGCCTCTACTTCCCCCACTTCACCTCCGCCCGTGATTTCGCGGACCTATACATCGCCTCGCTGATCTCGCACACCCGCAGGCCGATGCGTCCGGTGTTGATCCAGGGCACCTTTCCGAGCACTGCCCAGACGTAATGCCGCTGAGTGTCGCGTAAGCCCGGGTGGCGTTGGTCCATCAGCCTTTGCCGGTTCTCGAAGCTGCCCATGGCGATCTGCGCATCGGCCTCCACGCCTCCGAGATCGGTGTAAACGGTCAGCGGGTCCAGCTTCAGCCCGCCCTTGGAGCCCAGCACTCGGTCACCGTCGCCGCCCTCGGCGTGGATCGCCCAGCTCTCCTCAAAGAACAACGTGACGTCGCCCTCGAAGCGCACCAGGCCGACCATGGTCTCCTCCACATCGTACCCGCTCTTCTTGCGCCGCCGGGCGTCCATCGGCAGCTCCTGGAAGCTGGAGGCCGTCACGCTTTCCAGTTCCGGATTGCCCAGCAGCCAGACCATTAGCCCCAGGTGGTAGACGCCCATGTCGTTCAGCGCTCCGCCTCCGGCCCAGTCCTTCTGCACGAAGTGCGCCGTGCCGTAGCCGTCCACGTACGGCCGACCGCGCCGCCGATAGTGGCTGGTCTTGGCATAGTACACGCGGCCCAGGACGCCCTTTTCGATCAGGCGTTTGGCCGTCTGCGCCTCGGGTGTGAACAGTGTATTGAGCTGCATCTGCATCTTCTTGCCCACCCGTTCGGCAGTCTCGACCATGCGTTGAGCTTCCGCCGCGCTCAACGCCAGGGGCTTTTCGCAATATACATGCTTGCCCGCCTCCAGCGCGTCGCACGTGACGGGGCAGTGCAGCTTGTTGTGTAGGCACACATCCACGCTTTCGATCTCGTCCACCTTCAGCAGCTCGTGGTAGTCGGCGAACACGTGCGGCACGCCGAACTGCTCGGCTACGCGCTGCGCCTCGTCCTCCCTGATGTCGCAGACCGCCACCACCTCCGCCTCGGGGATGTCCTGATACTTGCGCAAATGACTCTTGCCGATCTGCCCTGTTCCGATAATGCCGACCTTTAGGCGACGCGCCACTGGTCATCTCTCCCTTGACTGTCGAAGATGCAGCCGGTCCTTGCTCACCACGGCGACTACGGAGCATTAACAGTCATCGCCGTTCTGAGGCCGTTCCCCCCATAGCCTCGCCTTTCTCCGTGCTCTCCGTGTCTCCGTGGTCCACTTGCTTTACAGGTACTTCTCAAAGAACTCGAAGGCTTTGTTGCCGGCGAAGCCGTGCTCGCCCGGATGCAGGTCGAGCCACAAGTCGTCCGCCGCGCCGGCCGCCTCGTAGATCCGCTTGACCGCCCGATAGCTGATGAGCTGATCCTCGATGAAGAAGCAGGTGTCGTGGTATCCCATCTCGACCAGCAGCGGCCGGGGAGCGATCAACCCGGCAATATCGTGGGTGTCCAGCCACTTGAAGATCTCCGGCACAATCTGCGAGCCGCAGAAGTTCGCGCGGTTGATCCCAAACCGCTCCCACGGGTTGAGGTAGCCGATGATGTCCGCCGCCTTAATGCGCGGCTCGGCGGCCGTGGCCCACGTGGTCATCGTTCCGCCCTGCGACAGCCCCATCATCCCGATCCGCCCCGGGTCCACCTCGGGCCGCGTTTCCAGATAGTCTACACAGCACTTGATGTCCCAGATGTTCAGCGTCAGCGTGTTCACGCCCAGCACGACGCCGCGGATGAAGTGGACGTTGCACTTGTCCCGGCCGGGATAGGGGTCCCCGCCGTCGCTGCGCTCGCCGAACGCGCGCAGGTCCGGGCTGATGGTCAGGAACCCCTTCCGAGCCATCTGCTCGCCGTAGTTGTAATTGTGGGCCGCAATGTTGGCCGCCTTGTCGGGCGTCGTGGCGTTCCCGGCCACCGGCTCCTTCCCGTATGGCCCGTGCCCGTGGCTGCAGATGATCGCCCGGCCCGTCCTGTCCTGTGGCAGATCCGGTGGATATAGCACCACGCACGGCACCGACATGAACTCCTCCGAGTCGAAGATCACTCGCTGGCGGATCAGCCCTCGGTCCTCCACCTGCGCCACGACCTCCGCGTCAAGGTCCACCTTTTGCGGGAACTCGCCGAGCAGCTCCATGTACTTTGCCTGCGCCTCGCCGCGCCAGGCCTCCCAGTCCGCCTTCGTGCTCCCCTTGAAACTCAGCTTCGGCTCCCAGTCCTTCGCAATTCGGTTGAAGTACTCGATCATCGAGAAGTTCCGCTGGGCCATTATCGCTGCACCTCGCTAAGCTCGACCAAATGCTTCTCGAAGTCCTTGACCTTCGGGGGTCTCTTGCCCTTTCTTCGCTCAATCGTGTGGCCTTCGGCCCGCAGGTGCCTGGCCTGGGCCGTCAGGCCACCGGGGAACTTCTCGTTGAGGCGCCCGTCAGCTTTGAGCACCCGCCAATAGGGAGTGATCTCGTCTCCACCTCTCCGTCGCAAGCGCAGGTCCTCCTCGGCGGTCTCAGCGGCAATGCGAATGAAGATCCCGGTTGTGAGCGGACAAGTCGTGTCGGCGCCAAAGTCCTTCGCCAGCCGCTCGCCTATCCGTGTTGCCGTGACCAGCTTGCCGCACGGCACTTCGCGGATGACCGCATCTACCAGAAGTGCCGTCGGGACCAGCATCGTCCCCCTCCCGAAGCGCTTCTGCATCTTGGGCGGAACCGGAACCACCTTGGGCTCCTGCTCCTTCTCGAGCTTCTCTCGCCATGGTGTCTTTGATGTGAACTTCGCACTCACGCTGGTCACCTCTTATCTTGCCCTGAGGTCCCGCTGCGGATGTCCGCTCCATATGTCCCGCACACCTCTTCCGGCCCGTAGCGCGTTCACTGCACCACGAACACCCTCGTCGCACGATTCGCGAAGTCGGCCTCAAAGGAGTCAACGTCCTCCCCGACCTTCGTGCCCGTGTACAGGTCGCACACCGTCCCACTGCGGGGCAGCGTGATTCTGCGCGGTCCGGCTTCCTTCACACACACCGCCACCAGGTCCCTTGCCGCCCACACAACGTCTTCGGTATCAATGTACATGTGAACGCCGGCGAACTGGGCGATGCGCCGCATTAGAGCCGCGGGCAGCATCGGCGCTGATGAGTGGATGGCCGTCCAATCTCCGTGCTCCCTGACCACCAAGCCCGGGCGGCCATCCGGCAGCGTGCCTACCACGAACGCTGCCGGGTCCTCGGCGGTGCAGACGGGGAAGGTCTTGTGCTCCACCCCGTAGGTGAGGTCTGTCAGACCCTCCGTGATCCGGTGCCCGGCCTTCAGCGTGACGCGCAAGGCGGTCGGCTGCCGCGACAGCCGCAGCTTGATCCCGGTCAGATCAGTCATCCCGCTCTCGTCGAGTTCCCCGTCGCGATAGAGCCCGGGGGTGTAGCAGAACACCAACACGCGCCCTCCGCCCTTCAGGGCCTCAATGGCTTGTCGGTCCTTTGCGGTCGGCGCGAAGCTCGTCATGATGAAGAAGACCTTGCGGTCGGCGATCCGGGGCAGGTCCGTTACCAGGTAGTGGCCTACGGGCGCACCGATGCGGTGCAGCGCGGGAAGTTGCCGCACCAGAAGCCAGGCCCCGAGCGGGTCGCCGACCCGCAGGTAGCACAGGCTCTCTTCGTCCACGACCATCGCCACTTCGTCCACTGGCGTGCGGTCGAGCTTGATCGCCTCCGAGGCGCTCTTGGTCAGACCGGCGATGCGTTCCATGAGGGCGGGATCGTTGAACTTGATGCCGCCGACATCGAACCACCAGTTGGCTGCTCCGTTGACGAGGACATCGGCCAGCTCCTTCTCCTGCTGGAGAATGTCTTCGGCCACGCTGTCGGGCTTTCCCCAGGCCCCGGTCTTCCCGGGTGTGAGCGAGGTGCGGATATCGTCCTCGTTAAACCACAGCTTCCCGTGAAGGCGCACACTTCCCAGCAAGGACATGAAGTGACTGGTGCCCTCCCCGCCCACCTGGCGAAACGCGTAGCTGGTGGGACTGCACAAGAAGTCCACGTCCGGTGAGGCCAGGACTTTCTCCAGCGCGAGGTGCCCTGCATTCTGCTGCCGCTGTTCGCCGCAAAGCTGCAACAGGTAGCCGTAGAAGACGCCGACGATTTTCTCCCGCCGGGTGAGGTCCTTGACGGCGCTCGCCAGGTGGCAGATCGTATCGGCCACGAGCTCGGAGTTGTACCGATAGAAGTCAATCACGGCCTGCTCCTTGGCCGGATCCCGCAGAGCCCCCAGCTCGGACTTCGCGCGCTGCGCCTTCGGAGGAATCGCGGCGGTTGCGAGGGTCACGGTCTCATCGCGCCACGCCTGACGCAGCCTCTCGTCGCTTTCGTACTTCGCCCGGAGCCACTGTCGAAACCGGGCCACATTCACCGGCGAGTAGTCCACCCACTGATTCTCATTCGCGCCCCACATCATCCACTCTTCCGTGGTGCCGGAAGCGATGTGGTAGCCGATAACCCGGTCCGCGTACGGCGACGCCTCGACGTGGGCGATCAAGCGCCGCAGGCCCTCCACCGTGTCCCGGCGCCAGGTCTCGGACGCCCAGCTCGGCGCGGGCTTGCCGCCGGAGTGAATGAAGGGCACGTAGTGGCCGTCCCCCGGGTCCATCAGCACGATATCGTCGGGATGCTGCTCGCTCCACCATTTCGGCGCGTGAACATACAGCCGCGGGAAGAAGTACGCCTTGGGGTTGGCCTTGAGCAGCAGCAGAGCGCGTTCGTCAAGCTGCGAGAAATCATACTCGCCCGGCGCCGTCCACGCCGTCTTGGAAAGCCCGTACCCGGCCTCCGTGGGCGTAGCGCTAAACGTGTACAGGCTAACTCCCGCCTGCGCGAAATCGCTGAACACTCCCACAGACGGCCGATAGGTCGCCCAGGCCATGCCGTTGTGCGGTTCGTCGTTGATGAACAGCGTGGGCGTCCCATTGTGCTCCTTCACTGCAGCGACGGTCTTTCCCGCTTGCCTTGAGTTGATGGTCACGGCGCCGACCTCCTCGTCCACGTTCTTGCCTTGCCGCTCAATGTGCGCCTCACCCAGGCGCAACACGACGGAGTTCCGGCCGCCCAGAGCATACTGCGGCACCTGCAGGTCAATGCGCACCGTCACTCGTTCGTCGGGCCGGAGCTTCGAGAGCGGCGTCGGAAGATCAATCGGGATACGCAGCGTTTCTACCTTGCCCCGGCGCAACACAAGGTCCGCACCGTCTTCCCGGCACGGCTTATCGAGGCTGAAGCTAAGCCTCGCCCCGTAGCGCCGGCCGGCGCGCATTGACTTGGGAATCCCCAGCTCGTGGACCGTTGCAACCGGCGGCTCGGGGCGGAGGGCCTCGACCCGCGCCACCTTCAAGTGGTACTCCGGGCCTGCCTGGAGACCAAAAGCGATCAGCGTGAAGTAGGCCAGGGGGAAATCCAATTCACCGTCCTCGTCCTTGGACCACGAGGCGACGTGCCAGCTTTCGCGCGGGAACTCCACCCAGTGCCAATCCTCGCCTCGCGCCAGCCGAATCGGCTGAACCGTCCACTCTGCGCCGCCCGCGTCGCGCACCTTGGCCGCCAGTTCGAAGGGCTCGCCTTCGCTTCGTACACGCACCCGGAGCCGGGAGAACGGACGCACGATCGGCTTCCTGAGAAACAGGTCGTTGAACGCCACGCCCTTCGAAATGAACCGCCACTGCAGCGCCGCGGGGTCCTTCGCGCCGACCACTTCGCTGAGCGCGAACTCCCGGTCCAGCCGAGCCTGATCGCGCATCGTGCTCCAGTCGCCGATGTTTGTGCCCTCGAAGAGAACCTCCGTTTCCAGGGCCAGCGCCGACCCGCCGAGGACCGCGCACAGCATTACCGCTCGCACCACGTTGCCTTTCATTCGGACCCTCCTTTGCTCGCGGGCATCTTGCGGCACAAATCCTCAGGATCTTCTGCTGACATTCCGCGGCTGCTCCAAGCCGTGGGCGAACAGCAGCTCGGCGTCCGTCAGGATGTCCTCCGCGGCACCCAGGGCGACAATGCGGCCCTCGTCCATCACGGCCACCCGGTCGCACAGGTCCTGGACCAGGTCCACGTCGTGCGTCGCGATGATCTTCGTGCACGTCAGGCCGCCCAGGAACTGGATGATCTCCCGCCGGCCGCGCGGATCCAGGCCGGACGTGGCCTCGTCGAGCACCAGGATCTCCGGCTCCATCACGAGCACTGTCGCAAGCGCAGCCCGTTTCTTCTGGCCCAGCGACAGGTGGTGCGGCGGTCGCTCCGCTTGCGCGGACAGTCCCACCAGCTCCAGTGCCTGCCGGCTCCGCTCGCAGACGGTCTGTTCGTCCCAGCCCAGATTTAGCGGCCCGAAAGCCACGTCGTCAAGCAGTCGCGGCATGAAGAGCTGATCGTCCGGGTCCTGGAACACCATGCCCACCAGGCGCCGAATCTCGCCTAGATTGCGATCGGTCACGGGCAGGCCCTGGATCAGCACACGCCCCTCCGCGGGCAGCACGCCGTTCAAGTGCAGCAGCAGAGTTGACTTGCCCGCGCCATTGGGCCCCATCAGCCCGAGCGACTCGCCGACGGCCACGCTGAGATCCGTCTCGCGCAGCGCCTCGCAGCCGTCCGGGTACGTGTAGCTCAAGCCGCGGATCTCGACCGCCGGCGCCACCCCTAAATCACCCCCCAGGTAGCCACAGAAGCAACCACCCAGAACAGGCCGGCGCCCAGCAGGCACACGACGAGGTGACTTGCGGGCAGCGGACACGGCCGCAGTGTCGGCAACTCGCCCGTGAACCCCCGGGCGGCCATGGCATGAGCCACGCGCATGGCGCGAGCCGAACTGCGCACGAACAGCGTGCCGATGATCGCGCCCGCCACACGAGCTCGGCTCACGATCCGGCGCGGTCGCCCGCGCACGTCGCGGGCGCGCATCATGCGGTGAGCCTCCTCGCCGATTGTGACCAGGTAGCGGAGAGCAAACTGCATTGTCGTCACCAGGAGCGGCGGCATCCCGAGCCGACGCAGCGCCGCCAGGAAGCCAACCACGCTGCTGGTCGCGATCACGATCATCGTCAGCTCCACCACGAGCAGCGACACGAGGCTCGCCGAGGCCGCCCACGTGAGTGCCGCCGCAGAAACCTGCCACCGGCTCCACAGGATAATCGTGTCCTCCGACGAGAGGGGACGCGCGAAGAAGGCCAGGGCTACACTGAACAGCACCAGAGGAATCACCGGCAACGCACGCGACAAGAGCCAGCCCAGGGGGATGCGTGTGCTCAGGGCTAGGCCGAGGGTGATTACACCAAACAGCGCAAAGGCGACGAATTCGCCCCGGGGGGTCAAGACCACGGCAAGAACGGCCGGCAGCAAGCCCAACAGCTTCGCTCGCGCGTCGAGCCGGTGCACAGCCGAGTCCAGCAAAGCATACCGGTCAAACAGCTCCAAGGCGTGTCACCGGTCGCAGTCTTCCGACGTACTGCTGGGTTCTCCTCCTGTGCAACGCGATGCGAGCAGCGAGCCCACGGCCGACACGAGCAGCAGCGTCAGCATCACCCCCACCAGCCCGGCGGCCGCCAGGCTGATGGCCGGGTGGCTCACCCCCCTGGTCTCATACCCCGCGAACCAGTCGGGCCACCAGTGCGGCAGGGCGTACTCCGTGTGGGTCGGCTGCAACTGTTCGTTCTCCAGCGAGTACTCCAGGCCGTCGGGCAGAGGACTGGCAAACTGTGCGATGATGGTGGCCACGGCAATGACTACGATCAGGGCCGCCACGATCCGCCCGGCCGGCAGCGCAGCCCTCGTCTCCGCGTCGGGCCGGCCCGCATCCGGTAGCGTCCGGCGCACGACCGCCAGTACCGCTACGGTGATCACGCCCTCTCCCAAGCCGATCAACAGATGAACCGATAACATGGCCGCGAACAATGCCCGGACCGGCACCTGCGGCTGGAACAGCGCCAACTGAAGGCACAGCACCGTTGCCCCCGTGACCACCGACAGATACGCCGCAATGAAGGCCGCGGCGTACTCGCCGCCCTTAAGCCGTATGACGCGGCACAGGCCCTCGTACACGTAGTACCCCAGGAACGTGCCGATCAGGCCCATGTTGAAGATATTGATGCCCAGGGCAGCGATGCCCCCGTCGGCGAAGAAGAACGCCTGAAGCACCAGAACCGCCGTGAGCACAATCGTGCCCAGAAACGGCCCGAACAGAATGCCCGCCAGCGTTGCCCCGACAAAATGACCGGAGGAAGGGCCGACCTTGAAGTTGACCATCTGTGCGGCGAAGATGAACGCTGCCGCGATCCCCATCGTCGCGGTCTTCTCCGGCTTGATCAAGCCTCGGGCCCGTCGTGCGGCATAGGCCACCGCCGCCCCGCTCACCACGTCAAACGCGGCCCACACTTTCGGATCTGCGAAGCCGTCGGCCAGATGCATAGCTATGGCAACTCAGCAGTCAGGTGTCACTGCTCCGGGATAACGAAGGTCAGCGCCGCATGGTACGAAAGCAGGTCAATTCCCGCTTCGTTCGCTGCGGGGAGCTCGTGGACGACGAGAATCAGCCACGGCCCGGGCCGCGGGACTTCGAATAACCCGATTCCGGCTTCCCCTCGAACAATACCTGCAGCCGCAGGATGTGACCCTCTCTCGCGGTCGTCGGATCGTCCATCGGCACAATCTCGAGCCGGTCCCCCACAGGTTTCGACCAGGCCCGCCCTCCGCGGGCCCCGCTGACGTGTATCAGCGCCTTGGCATACCGCTCGAAGCGCAAGCGCTGCTGGCCCGCCTCCGGCTGCTCCGGCCAGATTACCGGCTTCGTGGCCGCCACGATCATGTGCGTGCCCGGCTCCTCCAGCTTTAGGCTCAGCCAGCCGTCGCGGTCAGGCGTCCCCTCGACCTTGCGGCGTTCTCCTCCGGGCCCCAGGTGAAAGAACTCGGCCAGCGTATCCAGCGGACGCGTAAACGTCACTCGGGGGAATATGTCGCCGTGGATCGGCGCGATCTTCGGCGCGATCTTCAGCGTCTCACCCGGGTCCACCGTATGCTTCTCGACGTTGATCCAGAGGTCGTGGGCCGAGGCCAGAGTAACCGGCAGAAGATAAATGAGCAGAGCTATCGGCAGTTGGCGATTCATGAGAGTCGTTCCTAGTTACGTATCACTCTTGAGGGCCTCACGCTGTGACTTGCAGCCGACCGTCCTGCAGACGGAAGCTCAAATGCATTGGAGGTGGTTTCATAACCCGAGTAGGATCGCCTTCAGGCGCGATTGTCGTCCGTCGCTGACGTTATGAAACGACCCCTAGTCGTCGGACAGCACCGCACCGTCAGCCCGTGCCTGCCCGACCACGAGGAACTTGCCCACGAGCACCAGATGCTCGAAGGGCAGTTGGCGGTCGCCGAGCGTGCCGAGGATAGTGCTCAGCGTCGCTTGTATCACCTGTTGCTTATCCCGATCGCCGGCGAACATCACAATCGCGATCGGCGTATCGCCCG
>JALGUG010000145.1 GCA_029820995.1 Candidatus Zipacnadia bacterium | reverse complement strand
AGGGCAGCTTTTGGGGGCGAGAACATAAAGGACGCCTAGCACTCTCGGCCTGCCGGGTGGGGTGCTGGATGGGCGGCGTGGAGGAGCCTCATTGCCACACATGACAGCCTGGCGCGGCTGATGCTGTTGTCGGTTGCTAGAAAAGCCGGAAAGATGCCCACCGAGAGACTTCTGTCTCTCTCGGCAACTAGTTGCGGCTCGTGACGGGCGTGCCTGCTGAGACGATCAGGTGGCTGATTGGGGCGGTCGCTTCTTTTCGCATGGGCTGCCGGGGCCGCAGTAGGCCGGGAGGCGGAGGGTGAAGGTGGTACCGACGCCCACTTGGCTCTCGGCAGTCAAAGTACCTCCGTGGGCGTCCACGATCGAACGCGCGATGCTCAATCCCAGCCCCGTGCCCACCCGCTGAAACCTGCGAGCATCTGTAGCCCGATAGAACTCATCGAAGATCCGTGGCAGTTCCTCGGCCGGAATGCCGATCCCCGTGTCGCGCACACGGACGACGATTTCGTCCCCTTCCTGTGTCGCAGTGATGGTGGCGCTGCCGCCTTCGGGCGTGTACTTGATCGCGTTGGCCGTCAAGTTCGTCATGACCTGGGTCAAGCCCTCGGCGTCGCCGCGGACCGGCGGCAAGAGGTCCGGCACTTCGACAGCCAGAGTGACTCGTTTGCTGTCGGCGCGAGCTTTGTGCAACCCGGCGACACTCTGGATCACGTCGCTCAGGTTCACCGGCTCGATTTGATCGCTCAGCGCGCCATGGCGACTGCGTGTCAGCGTCAATAGATCGTTGACCAACCGCAGGAGTTCGGCGATCTTCGCCTCAGCACGCTGAACGAGCTCGCGTTGCTTGGGCGGAACCTGACCAGTAAGCCCCTCGCTCACCACAGATAGCAAGCTGGCGATGGCTCCCAGCGGCGCCCGAAGCTCGTGGGCGACGCGCTGCATATATTGAGTCTGAAGCTGCTGTGTCTCCTCCAATTCCGTATAGGCTCGGCCGAGTTCATCGGCTTTCTCCTGAATCTGCATCATAAGCTCGGCCGCCTCACGCTCGCGCTGGCGGAGTCGCACAGTAATGGAGGTGGCCATCCAGACGGAGAGATAGAGCGTAAGCCCGAGCACCCCGACCGTAATCAGGGGCGACGCGTCGACGTTGAGGAAGGAACGACCGAACAGAGCAATCGGCGTGTGCGAGATAAGTCCCGCACCCTCGAGGAACACCATGCTGCCGTACAGCACGAGAGCCCAGGTGGCCTGAGCGTACGCGGCCACAGGCGGTAGTAGGATTCCGGCAATGATCATGTGGAACACGAAGAAGAACGCGAAGGGGTTCATAGCGCCGCCGGTGAAGTGCAGCAAGGCCGTAAGAGCAAACAGGTCAACAGCGATTTGAAGGTTGGCGAACCGGGCGGCTGACCGGGCGGAGATGGCGGTATCACCCGACTCCAGGACCTGGCCGTAGGCGATGAACCCCGCGTTGTAGGCCGCGATCATCAGCCCCGTGATGAATGTGCGCATCGCCGGGCCCGCAGCCGACTGCCACCAGTACAGAACCGCGGCGGCCGCCAGAACGCTGGCGGCCGCCAACCACCGTAGCCGGATGAGCCAGTGAATGCGCTCCGTTAGTTCCTGTTCGGTCAGATTGGGCGCGTCCAACACTCTTCCCCCCTGGCGGACGCGTCGTGGCTACGTCGGGTCCGCTGGTCACGCCCCGCCTAGGCCTGATCTCCCGGCGGCTCTTCCTGCGCCGCCAGAACCTCACGGACCGTGTCCACGAGCTGCACCGGCGTTACCGGCTTGTCAATAAATCCCTGGACCGGCAGGAACTCCCCGGCCGCATACGTCCCGTCACTTTGCTCCGGGTACAGCCGCAGTTTGGTGTGGTCGTGGATGGCAGTTAGGACCACGATGGGCGTCTCCGCCAGCTCGGCGGGAAACTCATTGCGGAGCTGCCACACGAAGTGGAACCCCTCAGTGCCCTCCGGCATCATGATGTCCAGGAGAATCAGGTCCGGCTCGACGGCCTTGACTTGCTCCAGACCCTCCTCGACTGACTCCGCGGAGGCCACCTCGTAGTTGGCGTTCTCCAGTATCAGTCGAATGGATTCGACCATATCGGGATCATCGTCCACAACCAGGACCTTTGCTTGCGTGGCCATCTATCATAACCCCCCTGAGGGCCCGTCCCTCGGGGCGACCTGATTCGTCGCTTCAGCCCGATCGGACGCAGCTTGGTTGACTTCCTGACGAACTCGTTGCATGATCTCAGCCCAATGCGCGCGCAGTGCCGGTGACAGCTCCGTACCAGGCCCCACCGAGGCGACCTGCACGCCGATTACCGTGACGTTGAGCCGTCGCCCCAGCCGCTGGGCCAGACGGCAAACGTCGAGCAAGCCGACTCCATGCAGTGAAGAGAGTTTGACCTGCTCGCTCTCCCGGACCTCCGCCGGCGCAAAGACCCGCACCGCGCCGGGCGACAAGCCGGCCTGCAGTGCATCCACGACGATGACCCGCCGGCCGTCGCTCAGTTCCTCCACCAACTCAAAGCCGGGCGTGCCGGCGTCTCGCACTTGGACGCCAGCCGGTGTGCCGCCCGCCATCAGTTCCTGCGCGACATGAACGCCGACGCCTTCGTCGCTCAGCAACAGATTCCCGATCCCCAACACGAGGACCTGCTCGCTGCCCGCCGTCGTGCCGTTCACACGAACTCCACATCCAGCAAGTGAGTCGCGCATGAGATGCAGGGATCGTAGGCGCGAACCAGCATTTCCAGAGTTTGCCGCACGTCGTCGGGCGGCTGATCAATGATCTCCGGCACCAGAGCCCTCATGTCGTGTTCGATGTTGTTGAGGTTCTGGTTGGTAGGGATCATCAAGTTGGCGTCTACGATGGTGCCGCTATCGTCAATCTCGTACTCGTGGAACAGGATGCCGCGGGGCACATCGCTGGATCCGACGCCCCGGCCGGCCTTCACCTGAACCGTGCGATCCTCTTCGTGCAGCCCGTGCTCGTCCAGCCAGTTGATGCGGTCAATCGCCGTTTCGTAGCACTGGGCGACCTCAACGAGTTGGGCCACATTGTTCATGAAGGGGTTGTAGCAGGGCGCCTTCAGACCCAGGGCCTCAGCCGCCTGTTGCACCTCCGGTTTGAGCTGAGTGTGATTGTTGTTAAAGCGAGCCAGAGCGCCGACCATGTACGATTCGCGGCTGGCCTTGGTGTGCTTGGCTCGGGAGTGGGAGACGACCCACTCATCAATCAGGGTCAGATAGTCCTTGACGTCAATTATCGGACCATCGGTGGATTTCACTTTGCCGTGATAGAAGGCATATTCGTCGGGATGGGTCAGGGAGATGAACTCCATCTCCCGCTCGAACTGCGGGATCTTGGGCGCCAGTGCCTGGAACAGCTCCACCGAGGCGGCAACGTCCGCGCGACCCTCGACCAGGCGATCGCGCAGCGCCAGCAGGTCGTCCATGTTCGGGAGCTTGGTGAAGCCGTTGACCACCGCGGCGATGGGATGAATGTGCCGGCCGGCCACGACGCGGCAGATGTCGCAGGCCAGGCGTTTCATCCGCAGGGCGCGCTCCACGACTTCCCGGTGGGTGTCCACCAGGGGAATGACGCTACCGACACCCAGAAGATCGGGCGCGGCCAGGAAGTACACGTGCAAGAGGTGGCTTTCCAGTTGCTCGCCGTCGAGCAACAGCTTGCGCAGCACTACGGTCTGCTCGGACGGGGTAACGCCCAAGGCGGCTTCCATCGCCTGCAGCGAGGCGCAGGTGTGTCCGCAGGAGCAGATGCCGCAGATGCGACACGTGATGTGGACCGCCTCATTCCACTTGCGGCCGCGCAGCATGGCCTCGTAGAAACGAGGCGATTCCGTAATCTCCAGCTTGACGTCCTCGAGAACACCCTCTTTGACGTTCACCCGGATGTTCCCGTGGCCTTCCACGCGGGTCACGTGTTCGACGTTGATATTGAAAGTCTGGGCCATTCTTGGTTCCTCACCTCGGATACAGCGGCGCCCGGCGCTGACCGGGCCCGGGGCCCGCTGCCGGCGGAGTTACGACCCGGCCTGCTCCGGCCGGAAGGCATTGAACAGGTCGTACTTCAGCTTGATCTCGTCTACGGTGAGACCATGCTTTTCGAGGACCTCGTGGTGCACTTGATCGTTGGGCTTGTCCAGGAAGCCCCGGCAGCCGACACAGGCATCCCCGAAGTTGGGGCAGATGGCGTTGCAGCCGGCTCGCGTAATCGGGCCCATGCAGACCTCGCCCTTGTCGAACAAGCACACATTCTCGTTCAGCTTGCACTCAACGCAGACGGCATAGTTCGGCAAGGAGGGCGTCTTGCCCAGCAGCAGGGCCTTGGTCGCTTCAAGGAACTCGTTGCGGTCCATGGGACACCCGGGCAGCTCGAAGTCCACGGGCACCACGGCGCTCACGGGCCGCGCCGGAATGGTATCAACATCTTGCCCCTTGTCACCGTAGACGATGCGCCGGACCTCATCCATGCCGAAGCGGTTCTTCATGGCATTCAAGCCGCCCAGGCAGGCGCAGGAACCGATGGGGATCAGCACCTTCGTTCGCGCCCGGATCTCCTTGATGCGCTCGACGCCGCTGTTGGTGGTGATGGCACCGTCCACGAAGGCGATGTCAATTTCCTCGGCGTGGGGCAAGGTCGCCGCTTCCCGCCACTCGACAATGTCCACGGCTCCCAGGATATCCACCAGCTCGGGCTCACATTCCAGAATCGCGAGTTCGCAGCCCTCGCATCCGGTGAAGTCGAAGACAGCCACCTTTGGCTTCATTAGATCGCCTCCCGTAGCGTGGCTATCTCGTGATAGCTAAATACGGGCCCATCCTGGCAGACGTACTTATTGTTGATCTGACAGTGCCCGCACTTGCCGACGCCGCACTTCATGCGGCGCTCGAGGTCCACGAGTATGTCTTCGTCCGCCATTCCGCGGTTGACGCACTCTAGAATGACGAACCGGTACATGATCGGCGGTCCGACCAGGACCGCCTTAGTGCTGCGGGGGTCCAGTTCCAGGCCCTCAAACAGAGTAGTCACGACCCCCACGTGGCCGTCCCAATCGGGGTGCGGCCGGTCAATGGTGACCCTGAAGTCGAAGTCGTCACGCTCGGCCCACTCTGCTTGCTCGTCGGTAAACAGCAGCTCGGCCGGCTCTTTGCAGCCATACAGCAGCGTGACCGTTCCGAAGTCGGACCGGTGGGCCAGAATGTGTTGGATCAGGGACCGCATCGGCACCAGTCCGAGCCCGCCGGCGACCAGCAGAATGTCCCGGCCCGCCAGCTCCTCCAGCGGGAACCCGCGGCCGAAGGGCCCGCGCAGACCCAACGTCGCCCCGGCTTCGAGCCGGTGCAACGCAGAGGTGACGTTGCCCATTTTGCGCACGACGAGCTCAAAGCCGGGGTCGTCGCGCGGTGCGGAGCTTACTGAGATGGGGGCCTCACCGATGCCGAACACGGAGACCTCTACGAACTGGCCCGGCTCATGCCCCAGCGGCTGGCCGGTGGTGAGCTCGATCTCAAAGTGCTTCTCCCACTCGGTCATCATGGCTGCACGCTTGACGCGAGCCAGTTGCGGCAAGTAGAGGGATGGAAGAACGGCTTCGTACTGCTCAGACGCCATGCTTGACCCCCTCCTTCCGCTCCGCGGCGACCAGATCGTTGAGCACAGCAGGAACGGTGATGTTGGGGACGCAGGCCCGCCCGCAGCGGCCGCATCCGGTGCAGAACGGCTCGCCGAACTTGGTGTACAGATACGCGAACTTGCGGTAGAAGCGGTGGCGCAAGCGCTCCAGACGGTCCTCGCGGAAGTTCTCACCGGAAGCCACTGCCGCGAAGTCGTTCAGCAGGCAACCGTCCCAGATACGCCCACGTTCGCCGTCAGTCAGATTGAGCTCCATCTTGTCCTGAACATCGAAGCAGAAGCAGGTCGGACAGACGAGGTTGCAGCTACCGCAGGAATAGCACTGATCGGCCCACTTCTGCCAGACCGGGCTGTCCCATGAGGCATCGAGCAACAGTGGGAGCGTGTGGAAGTCGCAGTCCAGTTTCGACTCCTGAGCCGCGATCTTCCGGTCCAGATGCTCCTTTACGCCGGCGATATGATGCGCCTGCGCCGCCGTCGTCTCTGCGCATTGCTCCAGAAGCTCGGCGCCCCGCTCAGTGCCGACCTCGACCGCGTACTCGCCCTCCAGAGGCGTCAGGAAGAGGTCGAACCCCGTCTGAACGGTGGCAGTGCCCACGCTGGCGCAGAAGCAGTGCTCGTCCGGCATATCGTCCAGACCGATGAGCGTGGTTGCCGCTCGCCGGGCCAGGTAGTTCGTGTCGCGTTCAGCGTCGGCAAAGGCCCGGTCCAGTTGGGCCAAGCCGTGCAGGTCGCAGGTGTGCACCCCGAAGATGATCCGAGGCTCAGCCTCCACGACCGGTTCGACCCGGACCTCGTCGCCCAGGGAGAACCGCAGCAGTGTCTCGCGCTGCGGCAGCAGGTACTTCTTCGGCGGCAGCACGGTGAACACGTAATCCAGCGCCAGGTCAGCGGGGTCGCTGATCGGAGCGAAGACGTGCTGGTTCTCCTTGGCAACGGGGCCCACAACTTCTTGTCTTTGCATCAGGCGGGCCACAAAGTCCGCCAAGTTATCTTGTGGCAGTACTTGTAGTGTCATCCAATACCCTCCCGGCGTAAGAGCCGTCACGCTGGTGAGGCTAACCAACAGAGTTTGTTACTTTGTTCACGAATCGAAGTCCCAACCAACGGCCCCCACCGTGTGACAACGTGGGGGACAAGAGCAGTTATGATGCGGCTAGCAAATTCGCGGCAACACCTCCCCGCTCGGCAGATCAACTAAGCGCCGAGTACCCGCTGAAGTTCCCAGAACCACACGCCCTCCCGTGTCCTCTGTCACGCGCCCTATAATCGCGGCCTCAGCTCCGCCCGGCTGCGACTGTAGGACTTCCAGCCCCCGCTGTTTGGCCTGGTCCGCCACGAAGGCTACGAACCGCCCTTCGCTGGGAACGAGCAGCGGGTCCAGGCCCAGTAGCTCGCACGCTCCCTGCACCACCTCGCGGCAGGGCAGGGAACGCTCATCTAGCTCGATCTGCACTTCGGAGGCTTGAGCTATTTCATTGGCGACAGCCGCAAGACCTCCCCGCGTGGGGTCGCGGAGCACATGAACGTCGGGGCCCAGCTCCTCAATCAGCGCCCGGGTTGCCCGGTGAACCGGAGCCGAGTCGCTAACCAAATCGCCGCTGATGCCCAGCTCCTCGCGGGCCAGCAGCACGGCCATGCCGTGTTCCGCGATGGTGCCGTTCACCAGGACCGCGTCGCCGGGGCGGGCTTGGTCGGCGGCGAGGTTGATTCCGTCGGGAATCACGCCCAGGCCACAGGTATTAATGTACACTCCATCGGCTGCGCCTCGTTCCACGACCTTGGTGTCGCCGGTAACGATCTGGACTTGGGCTTGCTCACAGGCGGCCTGGATCGAGGCCACGATACGTTCGACTTCCGCCACCGGTAGGCCTTCTTCCAGGACCAGACTCAGCGACAGCCACTGCGGCACGCCGCCGCGCATGGCTACGTCGTTTACGGTGCCGAATACCGCAAGCTTGCCGATATCGCCGCCGGGGAAGAACCGCGGCGTGACCACGAAGCTGTCCGTGGTGAAGGCCAGCCGAGCGCCCGGCACTTCCAGCGCCGCGGCGTCGTTCAGTATCGCCTCGCCGGCCGGCAGCAGCCGAACCAGGTGCTCGCGAATGAGCCGCTGCGTGAGCAGCCCGCCGCCGCCGTGACCGAGTGTGACGAAGTCCTGATCGCGGCTCATGTTTCGGCGTGCGCCTCCGCGCCGGCCTCTCGGTAGCGATAGACAGCGGCACAGGCGCCCTCGGACGAGACCATACAGGGGCCGAGCGGCTCCTCGGGCGTGCAGATGCGGCCGAACGCCGGGCATTTGCTCGGAGGCAGGCGGCCCTGCAGAACCTCGCCACAGCGGCAAGCCGGGTGCTCGCGCGATTCGATCTCGGGCAGCTCAAAGCGCAGGCCGGCGTCCCACGCGGCATACCGGGGCCGGAGGACCAGCCCGCTGGCGGGGAGCAAGCCCAGACCGCGCCACTGGGCGTCGGCGACCTCGAATACTTGATTCAGGACCTCGCGGGCCCGCGGATTGCCCTCCGGTCGGACGGCCCGCTCGTAGACGTTCTCGACTTCGGCGCGGCCCTCCGCCAACTGCCTTACTGCGGCCAGGACTGCGGTCAGGATGTCGGCCGGCTCGAAGCCGGCCACGATAAAGGGCTTCCGGAATCGCTCGGCCAGGGGCCGATAAGCGTCCGCGCCAATGACCACGCTGACGTGGCCGGGGCAGAGGAAGCCGTCGAGGCCCAGGTCGGCATCGGCCAGGAGCAGCTCCATCGCGGGCGGGATCAGCTTGTGCAGACTCAGCAGCGAGAAGTTGCCCACGCCGAGGCGCTCGGCCTCCAGAGCGGCGGCAGCGACGACGGGCGCAGTGGTCTCGAAACCAATGGCGATGAAGACGACGTCTTTGTCCGGCGTTCGCTGCGCCAGCTTCACCGCGTCGAGCGCCGAGTAGACAACCTGCACCTCGGCCCCGCGAGCGCGAGCTGTCGCCAGACTGCCGTTTGTGCCGGGAACGCGCACCATGTCGCCGAACGTGGCCACGATCACATTGGGCTGCTCGGCCAGCAGGATCATCCGGTCAATGTCCGCCTGGGCCGTAACGCATACCGGGCAACCGGGGCCGCTGATTAGCTCCACCTGAGCCGGTAGCTTCTGCTTGAGCCCGAAGCGGGCCACCTGATGCGAGTGGGTGCCGCAGACCTCCATCAGCCGGACGCGCCCTTGAACCGCCGCGGCAATTTGCGCCGCCAACCCGTCAAGAACCGCCGGATCTCTGAGCGCACTGTCCAGGTTCATGATTCCTGCATCTGCCGCAGCAGCTCGAGTGTCTCCTGGGCCGCCTCTTCGTCCACCAGTTCCAGAGCAAAGCCCGCGTGGACCAGCACGTAGTCGCCCGGCTGAGCCTCCGGCAGCAGATCCAAGCGCACCTGCACCTCGGCCCCGCCAATCTGGGCCACGCCCGTTGGGCCCTCCGCCTTCAGCAGCCGGCACGGAACCGCCACGCACATGAGCTAGACTCTCCCTGCTGCCACAATCGCCTGTCCTAGCGATAAGCCGCCGTCATTGCAGGGGACATGGTGATGCACCAGCACTTTCAGCCCCCGCTGCTCTAATGCCTCCCGCAGTCTGCTCAGGACGAGATCGTTCTGAAACGTCCCGCCCGACAACGCGACGCGGTCCAGGTTCTCCTCCTCCGCCACGCGCTGCGCGGCCTCGGCCAGCAGAGCCACGAAGCTGCCGTGGAACCGGCCCGCGACCTCGCCCACCGGCGCTTCCGAGCCCAGATCAGTGACCACGCCGCGAATGATCCCGAGCGGGTCCAACTCCCACACACCGTCGCGGCTATGCAGCTCGAATTCGTACAGACCTTCGGCCGGCCGGGCCGCGGCCTCCAGGCGAATCGCCGGCTGAGCCTCGTAGGCAGCGACATCGCCCAGTCCGCACAGGGCGGAGACGGCGTCAAACAGCCGCCCGGCGCTGGAAATCGGAGGGCAGTTGACGCCCCGCTCGACGGCCGCGCGCAGGACCTGCCATTCGGCGCGATGGCGCGCGATCACATCCACGTGGTCGGCATCAGAGCCCAGCGCTCGATCCGCGTAAGCGGCGGCCATGCGCCAGGGCTGCTTGATGGCCTGTGCGCCTCCGGGCAGGGGCATGTACGCCAGATGGCCGCGGCGCGTGAAGTCACGCAGATCGGCGACCAAGATTTCACAGCCCCAGAGCGTTCCATCGGAGCCGAAACCGAGGCCGTCACAGACGACGGCTACCGTGGGCCCCTCGACGCCGTTCTCGGCCAGGCAGCTTGCGGCGTGAGCGTGGTGGTGCTGCACCCCAAGGGCCGGCAGGTCTCGCCGGGTCGCCTCGGCCAGTGCATAGCGGGTGGAGAGGTAATCGGGGTGCAGGTCGTAAGCCACGGCGATTGGCGCCGCTTCGAGGAGCTGCTCGAAGTGCGCCACGCAGCGCTCGAAGTAGTCCAGCGTGCCCGCGTCCTCCAGATCGCCGATATGCTGGCTCAAGAAGGCGTACCGTCCGCGCGTTAGGCAAAATGTGTTCTTCAGATGCCCGCCGACCGCCAGTACGCAGGGCTGCTCCTCGCGCACTCGAACCGGGAAGGGCACAAACCCCCGCGAGCGGCGCATCACGATCCGACCCGCGGAGCCGGGACGAATGACCGAGTCGTCGCAGCCGACGAGGATCTCGCGGTCGTGAAGCAGGAAGGCATCGGCGATGTCGCCCAGGCGACGCCCGGCTTCGTCGTTGTCAATGGCCAGCGGCTCGTCGGTCAGATTACCGCTGGTCATCACCAGAGCCGAGAAGTCGCCGCGCTCAAACAGCAAGCGGTGAACCGGCGTATATGGCAGCATCACGCCGTGATAGCGGCTATCCGGCGCCACGGAGGGCGCAGCCGGGTCGCGGGAGGTCTTGGGCAGGAGCACAATGGGCCGCTGGGGCGAGCCGAGCAATTCCTCGGCCTCGGAGCTGACCTCGCAGAAGCGGCGAATGGTCTCCAGGTCCGGGCACATGATGGCCAGGGGCTTTTCCTCGCGCCGCTTGCGGTCTCGCAGGCGAACCACGGCCTCGTTCTGCAGCGCGTCGCAGGCCAGATGAAAGCCACCCAGCCCCTTTACCGCGACGATCTTGCCCTCCGCGAGCAGCTTCACGGCGGCGTCCAGCGCGGCCAGTCCGCGTGCGGCACTGTCAGCGGCTCGAAGCTCCAGCGTCGGCCCGCAGTCCGGACAGGCGACGGGCTGCGCATGATAGCGACGGTCGTCAATGCTCTCGTACTCGGCCCGGCAGCGCTCGCACATCGGGAAGGGCGCCATGGTGGTCTGCGGCCGGTCATAGGGCAAGGCCGAGATGATGGTGAACCGCGGGCCGCAGTTGGTGCAATTGATGAAGGGGTGCAGGTAGCGCCGGTCCTCGGGATCGAGCAATTCGCGCTCGCACGCCGCGCAGGTCGCGACATCCGGCGAGACCAGCACCGGTGCGCCCGGCTGAGGCCGGCTGGGAATAATGTGGAACTCGGTGTCGCCTGTTGTGGCCACGGGCTGACGATCAATCGAGTCGATCATCGCAATCGGCGGGCGCTCGGCCTGGAGGCGCTCCACGAAGCGGTCCACCGCCTCCGGCGCGCCCTCGACCTCAATGACCACGCCGCCGGTGAAGTTGTAAATGCTGCCGGACAGCGCGAGTTCGCGCGCCAGACGGTGAACGAAGGGCCGAAAGCCCACGCTCTGAACAATGCCCTCCACCGTTATCCTGTGCCGCACGGCAGTCGTAGTCATCTGGGAATAGCGGCCAGTCACAGGCCCGCCGCCGATCTCAAGCATCCGTTGCGGGTCGCGCACAAGAGGCCGGTCGCCTTGACGCCACTGTACGCCAGCGGCCGGCCCGCGATTGGTGCAGTACGCCATAACCGTATAAAAGGTAACAGGACCTGACGTCCTAGGCGGAGGTCCATCCTCGGAGGTACGCCCTAACTGGTCCCCTGCAACCT
>JALGUG010000457.1 GCA_029820995.1 Candidatus Zipacnadia bacterium | reverse complement strand
CGGAGAGTGGGCCGATAAGCCGAATTCTGTGGCGGCGGAGCCGCCGGCGGCCATCTATCTGGGACGCCTGTTGCCAAGCGCCTCGTGCGCCCTACCCGGGAACTCGGGCGGGCCGCCCTTCGGCACGTCCGCGGCGTGTGCCGCGACGAACCACGTTCCCCTATGTGGGCTTGCTCCAGGCGGGGTTTGCCCAGCCGGCCTGTCACCAGACCGCTGGTGCGCTCTTACCGCACCATTTCACCCTTGCCCGACAGCCTGTGTCGGGCGGTATGTTTCTGTGGCACTTTCCGTAGGGTCGCCCCTCCTGGCCGTTAGCCAGCGCCCTGCCCTGCGGAGTTCGGACTTTCCTCCCAGCGCTGCTCGCGCCTCGCTGGGCGGCCGCCCGGCCCACTCTCCAATCGTCATTATACCCGCGCCAAGCCGCAGGTCAACCGCATCCCGTTCGAGGCCGGCCCCGCAGCATCCGGCTAAGCCAGGCTGTCGGCCCGGGCATTCGGAGCCCCGCTCACTGCGGCGGAACGTTCGAATAGTGGCCCTCCACTACAGGCCCCCAGCGCTCCTGGCGGATCAGCAGGTTCTTGCCGTCCGAGAACCCGTCGCCGCGCCGGCCCAGTAGCTCGATCAGCCGCCGCCGCCACAGGGCCACTCGCTCGGCATGCGCCGGATCCTTAGCCAGGTCGTGAAGCTCTTGCCGATCGTTCACCAGGTCGAAGAACTGCTCGTCGCCGGTCGCCGGGAACCAGATGTACTTCTCCTTCGCGTCCGTCAGGTACTGCATCCCCTCCTCCAGCGCATAGCAGGGCGAGTGCTCACCGTGCAGGAACTCGCGCCAGGGCTCCCCGCGGATGGCCTTCAACACGCTCCTCCCCGTCACCGAGTCCGGGATTTGAACGCCTGCCGCCTCCAACAGCGTGGGCATCACGTCCTGCAGGCCCACCACCTGTTCGAAGCTGCCACTCGGCAGGTCCAGGCCCTTCGGATACCGGATCACAAAAGGTATCCGCGCCGAGCCCTCGTACGCGTACGTCTTCCGATGCAGGTGGTGGTCGCCCAGCATATCGCCATGATCCGAGGTGAACAGGATTATTGTATTATCCAGCACTCCCTGCTGCCGCTGGAGCTGCTGCATCAGCCGACCCAGCTCGTAGTCCAGATGTGTGCACTCTCCCAGGTACGCCGCTCGCCCCCGATGGTTCTGCTCGGGCGTCAGCCGCCCGTGCCACGCAGTGATCTCCAGACCCGGGTTGGGGATGTCGTGTTTCCCGGCCCAGTCGCCGACCGGGATTTCGGCCAATTCACGGTTGATGTACAAGTCCCAGAAGAACTGCGGCGGATCGTATGGCGAATGAGGTCGCAAGTGGGATACCCAGATGAAGAACGGCTTGGTGGGATCGCGCTTGGCGATCTGCTCCAGCGCCACATCTGTGGTCCAGTTTGTCGGGTGCAGGCGCTCCTCCAGATGCCACGGCCGCGCCAGCCACCCATTCGCGTCGCAGGCGTGCCCCCGCTCATGTGCCTCGGGTCCCGCCTGCTCCCGCAGCCAGTCCATGTAGTCGTCATTCCCCTCTCGCAGGTCGTGGGGGATCACCAGGTGGAACCCGTACAGCTTGCGAGTGGGATGCATGTTCCGCCATCCCACATTGATGCAGTGGTAGCCGTTGTCAGCCAGCAACTGCGCCAGCGTGTTCCGCTCAAACCACTCAGCCCCCGAATACCCGATCAGCCCGCAGTCGTACGGGCCCTGGCCTCCGTGCAGCATCCGGCGTGCGCCCGTCGTCGAGGGAATCTCCGAGTACGCATTGGGGAAGTACGCGCCGCGGTTGATGAACGAGTCCACAAAGGGCGTCTCGATGACCGGGTGACCGGACAGCCCGATGTGATCGCCTCGCTGTTGATCCGTGGTGAACAGAATGATGTTCGGACGCTCCTGGCTCATCTTACCCTCCTAGGTAACGCTAGCCTGGAAACGGTGTCACAACCTCAGGCAACGGCAATCGCGCGTAAACGCGCTGCTACACGGCTTGTCAAGCACACTCTAGCGATTGCTGAACCGCTGCCGGCACTCTCCCATTCCGCCCTCTACCGTCACACTTACACCCACAGGCTCACACATCGCCTCTGAGACGTGCAGGCAATGTTCGCAGTACACGGGCATGATCTCCCGGTCGTGCGCCTGCAAGTGCGCGATGGCCGGGCAGCGCGCGACTTCCAGCGTGAGT
>JALGUG010000144.1 GCA_029820995.1 Candidatus Zipacnadia bacterium | reverse complement strand
CACAACGGCACGATCGAGGTCGAGAGCCAGGTGGGAGTTGGGACCAAGTTCACGGTGTGGCTGCCGGCAGCACCGGAAGCGGAACAGGCGGCCTCGGCGTCCGTTGCCGCGTCTCGGCCGACTAAGCGAACGGAGCGGCCGCTGCGAATCCTGCTCGCTGAAGACGAGGACTGGGTCCGAGAGATGCTGGTGGACCTCCTAGCCGCTGAGGGCCACGAGGTGACCGCTGTCAGCGACGGCGACGAGGCAATCAATGCCTGGCGTCAGGACAGTTTTGACCTCGTGCTGACAGACATCTTCATGCCCCGGCAGAACGGGACGGAACTACTCAACGCGGTCGCGCAGTCCAGGAAGTCGTGCCCAGTCATTGTGCTCACCGGGCTGGCCGAAAGGACAGTGCCGGAACAGGCCTACGCCAGACTAACGAAACCCTTTGCAACCCGCGAGCTTCTCGACCTGATCGCGCGGGCCGCGCGCGACACGCCAAGCCGCTAAGGTGAGCCGCAGCGCCCGAGTTCAAGTCCGCCGAACATGGTCTCAGAACGACAGCAGGCACTGCCAGATGTACACATAGGCCAGTGCGTCAATGTCCTCCCAGACCCGCTGAACGAGTTTGGGGTCGCCTGAAATCTCGGGCAACTCCTTGAGCTTTTCCTCCCAGGGAATACAAACGCCCGGCCTTATCTTCGGCTTTCGCTGCTCGGCCATCTCGCTGCCTCCGTGTTCGTCGGTTCAAGGCAAGGCTCGATCAGTACACCCCGTACTCGCGGGTGAACTCGGTCATCGCCTGGATGTTTTCGACCTTGGCATCATTTTGGACGATAGCGCTGGCGTCCATGATATAGCCGCCGTCGCGCGCGACCCCGTCAATCACCTGCTTGCAGTAATCGCGCACCTCGTCGGGCGTGCCGTAACTCAACACGAAGTTGGGGATACCGCCGCTGAGACAGAACTTGTGCCCCAGCACCTGGTGGACCTCGAAGATGTCAGCCCGGTCCACGTGATAGATGATGCTGCCCTCCGGTAGCTCCGCGAAGGACTTCAAATGAGCGTTCCAGTCGCCCTCGGCATAGAACAACACCTGGTGTCCGCGGGCCCAGATCTCCTCGATGATCGGCTTGAGCGTCGGCCAATAGAACCGGTTGAACTGCTCGGGTGAAACAAAGGGCACACATCCGCGATGCATCCAGATTGTAATCGGCACATTTTTGTCGGGGTCCGCGCCGGACAGAGCAACATGTAGCAGGTGCGGCATCAAGGCCTCACAAGCGGCGAGGACCTGGTCCGGCCGCTCCAACAGGTCCATGCTTAAGCCGACGTAGCCCCGCAGCTTATCGGCGATGATGTCCAGCGGTGCCTTGAGGATTCCGGAAATTGCCGAGACGGTGCCCGACTCGGAGCGCAGTAACGCATTCTGCTCCCCGAAAGCGTTGAAGTACGACAGCATCGCCATTCCGCCCTTGACAAAGGACAGATTGTTGCGATACGAGGTTGGCTCCCCCATCGCGCTGATGTCGGCCGACACGCGGGGAAGCCAAACGTTGAACAAAAAGCCGGTAGGGTCTTCGATGAGCTGGTCGTACTCGTCGGGACGCATGAACGCGTTTTCCACGGGGGGCTCGAGGTATTGAAAGCCGGTGTCGGCCGGCACGTCAATCCCCGGAACGCCATAGTACTTGAGCCCGATGGCCTGCGTTAGCCCGGTCCACACGTAAACCATGTTGCCGACGACGGCATCCCAGTCGAAATCGGCCGCGCACTTGCGGACTGCGGCGAAAGCCTTCTCGAAATCGTGGGTCACTTCCTGACAGGTGTATCCCGCATACTTGGCTGTGAACTCGGCCACAAACGGTCGGATGGGAATCCGGTCCGCCTTCTCGTTCTTCATCGTTGTCACATAACGCTTGAGCCGTTGGGCGTACAGCTCTTCCATATCGGTGGCCATCGCGCTGTGCTCCTTTCGTTCAGCCGCCCGGGGCCCGCCTCGCTGACGGCTCCCAGACATAGCGCACTCGCCACAGATAGGTTTCTTTCACGCGAGGTGAGTCTCCTGCGGGCCCAGCGCCTCCAGTGGTTTGGCCGGTGGGGCGATCGCGACCTCCCGGGCCACGCGGCTGCGCCGGCAGGAGCCGCCAGCGGCTTCGGGGAAGGTAGCGCTCGTGCTCTACGGAATCCCTGGGATGCAACCGCTGCAGCAGGTGCGCTCCACGTCGGGACGAGCCGCTACGGTCCTTCTGATCGTGGGCGGGCTCTGCTTATGTGGATGTCGAGGCCCGCTCCAAGAGGGGGAACTGGCCTTCATATCGTACCGCACCCAGGAGAACCGCCTGTACCGGACGCGCGATCAGGGACGGACCATAGAACCCCTGATGCCCGTTGAAGTCCATCGAAACGGCTGGAGTTTTTCCCCCGACGGCCGCTGTGTCGCCTTCATCGGCGGCCGCAAGAACATGGGCGACGTTTTCGTTGCGGACGTGAACGGCGCCAACGCAGTACGGATCACCGATTCGCCCGGAAACGAGCGCGACGTCGCCTGGTCACCGGACGGCACGCGGTTGGCGTACGTGGCCTACCGTTCGGGCAACGACGAGATCTTCCTGACTCCTGCACCGCCAGAAGGAGGCGAGGGCCGCTCGGAGGTCAACTTCTCACGGAGCGATTCCTACGACGGGACGCCGGCCTGGTCGCCGGACGGGACGCAGTTGGCCTTTGCTTCCGACCGCGAAAGCGTTGCGGCTGAGCTATATCTGGCCCACGTCGGACCGAGAGAACACCTTCGGGCACGGGCTTCCCAGAGGCCGGCCGGGCTGCGTCGCCTCACCGATAACACGGTGCCCGACCTTTGCCCCACCTGGTCGCCGGACGGACGAGAGATCGCCTTCGTGTCCGACCGGCCGGTTGCGGGAAGCGGCTTCAACCTGTATGCTATCGAAGTGTCCAGCGGGCGGGAGCGTCTAATCTTCGACCCGCCCGGCACTCTGTGGAGCCCGGCATGGTCCTCGAATGGTGGGTGGATCTGCTTCGTTGGCCTCCGTGGGGACACACGGCGCATTGGCGTGATCCGGCCCGACGGCACCGGGCTGCGCTGGGTTGTGGGGAATGGCGAAGACGCAGCGTATCCACGATGGCTGCCGCTAAGACTGGTGCTCGAATAGGGATCGTCCTGCTGGCCGCTACGGTTGGGCTGGAGGCCACGCCGCCCGCCAAGGCCGACCGGACGGTGAGCTGTGTGTTCGTCGGCGATATCATGTTGGCGCGGCGGCTGGAGCCCTTGCTTCGCGCACGCGGCGCCGATGCCTGCTTTGCGGACGTGGCGCCGCTGCTGCACCGCGCGGATATCGCCTTCGGCAACCTGGAGTCCGCCCTATCTTGCGGGGACGCGCCCCATCCGCAAAAGTTGTACAACTTCGCCGCGGCGCCGCACCATGCTCCGGCCTTGCGTACCGCGGGCTTCGACGTGCTGTCGCTGGCCAACAACCATGTGCTCGATTTCGGCCCCGAGGCGATTGCGCGAACGAAGGCCCTGCTCTCAGGGCTGGGGATCAAGTGCCCGGGGGCGGGCAACTGCGAGGTCGAGGCGCGCCGCCCGGCTTACGTTGACGCGCAGGGGGTCATGGTCGCCTTCCTGTGCTACTGCAGCGTCCTATACCGGGGCATCTACGACATAACGATCGAGGCGACGAGGGAACGCCCCGGAGTGGCTCGGCCGACTGTGACGAAGCTCAAAGACGACATCGCCGCTGTTCGCAAGCGGGCCGATATTGTGGTCGTTTCGATCCACTCCGGCATGGAGTATGCCCAGTATCCCAGCGCACTGCAGCGCAAATGGGCCCACACGGCGATAGACGCTGGAGCCGACGTCGTCGTCATGCATCATCCCCACGTGCTGCAGGGCTTCGAGCTTTACCGTAGGGGGCTGATCGCCTATAGCCTGGGCGATTTCGTCTTTGACAAGAGCGACTACTCTACCCTCCCCTCAGCCATTCTCAGAGTCACGTTCCGCGTGGAAGACGGCCACACTGAGCTGGCCGGTGCGCAAGTGATCCCGCTGTTCATTAGCGGGTACCTGCCTCGCATCCCCGGGGACACTACTCGGGCCTGGATCCTGAGCCACCTGGATCTGCTGTCCGCACCCTTCGGGACACGAGTATTGGACGATGGGACGTGCGGACGCGTTGTGTTCGCGAACAGCACTGCGCCTCGTCTAGCGTCAGAGGCTGTGCGGCTACTCCGCGATTGCCGAGCCGAGCATGTGCGGCTGGTGCCCCAGGCCAAGGGCGTCCGACAGACCGCGGCCTTGCCGGTGCCGGCCGATATCCGCGTTCTGCGCTCGGTAGCGGTGGAGCTGCCGGACGGCACCGACAGAATGCCGGGGAAGCTCAAGCTGCAACTCCGGACTGGTCGGAACCTGTTGCTATTCTCGGACTTTGAGGCCCAGAAGCCCAGCCTGTGGGACACTCAGGCGGGGTGGAAGATGTTTGACCGGTCGCGGGCCCACAGCGGGTCCCAGTCGCTTCGGCTCGAGCGCCATGTTGGCGACGCTCGGCGCGCAGTGGGGATGCAGCGACTGCACGACTACGGTGACCTCCCCCGCGGCCAGGTGGTAGGTCGCCAGGGCAGCCGAACACCGTTGGGCAAGGGGCGTGAGTACCTGGCTCGTGGATTCGTCTCGGGCGAAGACCTGCGCTCGGCCGGCTTGGAGGTCAGGTGGTACGAGCGGTGGTACGTGAACGAGTTTCACCCGGTGGTTCGAGTGGACCGGATCGGCTGCTCGCGGGCCGGCGGCCCCGGGGAGTGGTCGCTCTGCGAGAGTCAGCTCACGCGCCCGCCCGGCGCCTCCTACGCCACGGTGTGGTGCAGCTATCGAGGCGTGCCCTTCGCCCGGCACTGGCGAGTAGCCGCGCTCATCACGGCCACCTGGCTCGCGTTGCTGGTACTGGTGTGGTTTCAGATTGATCACCGTTACGACCGTCTCGCCAAGCTGTGGCCGGGCAAGCGTGCACTGCGCCTGCGCGGGCCGCCTTCGCGGCAATCCATGTTCCTGCAATCGGCCGGCATACTCTCCTGTGTCGCCCTGGCGGCCTTCTTCGGGTCGGCCCGGAGCTATGTGTGGTTCGACGACGTGGAGCTTATCGAATGGGGCCCGTGGCGGACCATCGCGCCGGCTACCAGGGCCTCGACCGAACGGCGAGCTGCGCGGGAGTTGCGGTTTTCGCCGGCGGAGAGTGCCAGCCGTGCGGACTATGTCCAGCTTCGGATCCGCCGCCTACGGCATTCAACACAACGCGACTTGACACCCGTCGCGCTACCCGATACACTCTCACTGATTTGGGAGGGTGAACCCTCCTCGAGGAGCGCTTCAGCTCTCAGCGCCGACAGATAGCAACTATTGCAGCTCACATCACGGCAATGACCAGGGTTGACGGGCGCGTCTGCTCCCTAGGGGAGCGTCTGTCTTCGGCGGCGCGACAGCAGTGGCTCCTGTTGTCGTGGCCGCCGATTGTCCTCCTATTCCTTTGTCCTGTCGGCATTGCCGGGCCTGATTCCCCCGACCAACTGTACCGAGAAGCTCGCAGAGCCTTCGACAGCAAGCGTTTCGACGAGGCTCTGGCACTGTTTCGTCTGGTCGCCGCCGATCCCCAGGCCGGCAAGGCATCTTGGGCTCGTGTGTACATGGGGCGCTGCCTGTACGAGCTCGACCGGCCGGACCTGGCACGCCGTGCGCTGGAAGACATCCTGGCAGGTCCGCTCCCGGCGAGCGCAGCGACGAGCGCGCGCTATTGGCTGGGCCGATCATACTACCGACTTGACCAATTCGTGGATGCTGCGGCTCTGTTCGCTGAAGTGGCACTGGACCCCGACAGCGCACGCCGCGATGACGCCCTGTACTTCCTGGCGCGGTGCCAGCATCGCCGCGGGCGCTATCGTCAAGCGCAGGAACTGTATCGCGCCTGTCTGCGAGTCTATCCCCAGTCGAGTCGAGCGGAGGCGTGCCGGTCTCGATTAGGGCAAGTGGCAGCCGTCTTCGAGAGCCGCCGACGCTGGCGTTTAGCTTGGCGGTGGGAGAATAGTCTCCTCGGAGACAGCAACGTCTCACGGCTGGCCGGAGGTCCCGCGGACACGATCTGGGTCACGCGCCTGGGCGTGGAGGGCCGGCGCTGGACCGATTCGCGGACACGGTGGCGCCTGACGGCCCGAGGCGAACGGCACGACTATCTCTCGCTCAACGAGAGGGACCGGGAGGGCTATCGGGTCGGGCTCACAGTTGACCGCGACCTCAGCCCGGTGCCGGCGCACGCGAACGGGAGCGGGTTGGGAACCCCCGAGGGCCGCGCGTGGCTCCGACTCTTGGCCCTGCCGCGCGGCGATCACTGGTACGCGGGTGTCTACCGGGTCACCAGCGAACGGGGGGATGCCTACGATCTGAACTATGCCTCCAATCAGGCCTGGGCCAGCTACTACCACCTCCTGGGACGGCGGGACATGGTGCGGCTCGGCGGATCTTTTCGACTTCTGGAATATGAGGACCAGGACCGTTCGGGGCCGGGCGGCGCCGCGTCGGTCGGGCTGATTCACTACTGTCCGGACAAGGTGCGGCTGCAGGCACGGTTTGAAGAGCGTTCGCAAGGCGCCGGCAGCCACTGGTTCGCGTACAAGCAGCACCGAGTGCTTTGCAGCGCGGTGGTGCCCGTGGGCGGGGCGGTTCGCTGGGCTGTGGATTACGAGTACCGGGTGCGCGACTTCGACGCGGTGGACCCCGAGCTAAGCGTTGCGCGCCGTGACGAGCGCGGATTGTGGCGCTTTGAGTTCAGGCGACCGGTCGGCGGACAACACGACCTGACCGTCGGCGCCGAGGTCCGGAACCAGGGCTCCAACGCACGCCGCTACCGGCACTCCGTTACACTCCTGTACTCCCGCTTGGGCTGGAGCTTCTAGGCCGCCTTTTCCTCCGTAAGGTGTGTAGTGTCCGACTGCGCTCCGTCAAGATCTTGTTGCACAGGGGTAGTGGGCTCTTCAAGGTTTTGTTGCACTCTCGCAGCATCACGTTACCGCACTGTGGCAAGAGACAGGCGGTGCGGTCGGGCTGTTGGGGCACAGCCACAGATCGGCACCGGGCGTGGGGAATGCGCTACGGGGGTGCTCCAAAGATGGAGAGGGTCCGATGGGCCCCAGACCAGGTCGCGTCAGACTCCCTGGACTTACATAACGCTCGAACTGCCGCCGCCCCTCATCGCACTTCAACGGAAACGGACCGCGCCTCCGACAACAAGGGCGACGAGGCCGACCTCGTCTACGAGTATGTCAACCGGCTCGTCCGCCGCTTGAGCCGTCATTTGCAGCAGGAGGCTCCGCAGACCGCAAACGGTTCAGCACTCGCTTTGCTGCGCTACCTCAACCACCAGCTTACCGAGGTCCTGAGCGACGTTCGTGAAACGTGCTTCCACCTGGAACGGCTGACCAGGGGTGAGCTGAGCGCGCCGCCCCAAGTACGCGGTCCGGGGACCGCCAGCTTGCGCGAGTTCCGCCACAGCTTGCGCGAGCTGCGCGTCCGACTGGCTGCGATCGCCAGTGGAGATACCGCCGCGGCCGAGAACGGCCATGGCCTCCTGGCTCCGGAACTGGCGCAGCTCGGCTCCGTTCTGGCTAGTCGCACGAACCCGACTCAGGATGAGCGCGACGCTCTATTCGAGGAGGAAAGGGCGGTCCGCATCAAAGCGCGGGGGACGATGGACGCTCTTAGCCTTTCTGCGACGCTGGACGCGCTGGAGGAGGCTACGGCGGACAGTGCCGTGGTTCTCTTGGACTTGAGCGACATCTCGTACGCAGACTCGTCGGGCATCAGTCTTATTCGGCGGTACGCCAAGAAGCTGGAGGAGCAGGGCGGTTCTCTGCTACTGGTGGGGGTGCAAGACGCCGTAAAGGAGACGTTGGAGCACCTCGGCTTGATGGGCGAACTGCAGTGCTTTTCGACGATCGAAGAGGCCCAGCGCGCACTGCAGGAGGCGGGCCGAGATCGTCACCCGGGACGGGGCGGACTGGCCGATGTCTCCGCCCGCGCTCTGGCTGCTGCCCTCTTGCGTTAACTGCAACTGTTGTCGACGAAAGAGGAGGTTCCAGCGGTGCTTCGCAAGTCCTCGTACCTCGTCGGGTTGGTCTCGCTGCTGTCGCTGGCACTGCTAACAGTCCTGGTCGGTTGCTCGGGTCATACCGGAGGCGTACCGCGGGTGGCTCCGCAGGACAGTCTGCTGGGGCAGCCGCCGGTCGCGGCCAGTTTGGAAGCCGGTGAGGATGACGGAGTCGTTGTCCCACTTGACTTCCCTGATGAGCCGATAGAGTGCCAGGGAGCTGGACCGGAAGGGGCGAAGTGGCCCGCGTGTCATCCGGGCGAGGGCCCTACAATCAGCGCCTTGGAGGTGCAGGGGATGGACGGCACCTCTATTGACGTCGCCGCTCCCGGCCAGTTCGTCCGCTTGGTGATCTACTACTCTCTACCCACTGACCAGGGGGTCATCCGTCACTACACGCTATCGCCCTATCACTACTCAATGAGAAACAAGCGCGCGCCGGCCAGCCAGGGGGCCCACACCGCGTACCGCACCTTCAAGATCCCGAGCGACGCTGCGCCCTGCATCGCGACCTTCTCGGCCACGGTCAGCGGAGAGCATGGTACCGCGAGCGCTAAGATGGACTTTGCCGTAGATGGCCCGCCCAAGCCCGTTGGCCCCGATATCTTGAACGTCTGGGTAAGCGCCGACGAGGAGGCCGGTGATCCCCCCGGCCCCCACGATCCCCCCTTCGTCGCCCAGCGGGGACAGGTAGTCCGGCTGTACGTCCGGTACTACCTGGAGCAACGCATGCGCATTACGCGGCGCTACGAGATCCCCGGGTTGGAGTACGCGGGCGACGTTCCCGCCGCACGACGCGGCATGGGCTTTCACCGGACGTACAAGCAGCTCGTGATTCCGCCCAACGCGCAGCCCGGGGGCGCGGCTTTGACCGTTTCAATGGCCAACGACCAGGGCGTAACTTCGGAGCTCACCTCACCGCCCTTTGAGATCTCCTCGCAGGTCGTGTCGCCTCCGGCACTCGCTGCGATTCGCCTGCGAGCGATTGACGACAGGGGACGGCCACAGCACACCTTCAAGCCGGGCGAGAAGGTTGGCCTCCTGCTGGAGTACGACGTGCCGGCCGACATGCTGGTGGCCCGCGACTTTGCCATCCCTGAGCTGGGGTACAGCCGGCACCGGGCTCCAATCTGGAAATACCGGGGTTCCCAGCGGCGGTCCTGGGTCTACTATGCCATCCCGGATGACCTCGAGCAACCTAGTACCCACATGGAGTACGACTGGGACGGTGCCGCAGAGCCAGTGGGAGGCACATCGGTCGGAGGGACGGGGACGTTTGCGATCACAGTTCCGCCCGGCCATTGAGCCGCCCCCGTCCGCGCAACCGCTAGCGCGGGCCCCGGTCACCGGGGCCCGCGCTGTTATTGAACTCCCTCGGGAGTCGGCACAGGACGGAGGAACGCAGCACATCGCGGAAAAGGTCCGGACACCGGTTGGCGAGAAACCGAAAATGGTCTAGTTGGACCCCACTTCCGAAGAGCCCTCGCTGCTCAGTTCTGCAGCACGGTCTCGCCGATCCGGTACGCAGTTGATCGAGTTCAGCTATAGCATCCAGCTTCTGCGATTCGCGATCCTGATCGGAGTAGTCCTCTCGATCCTGGTCTACCGGTTCTACGGGTGGACTACCGGCGGCTTCGTCACCGCAGGCTACCTGGCGCTGTTCGTCACTCGACCGCTACATATCCTGTGGTGTTTGGCGATGGCGTTGCTTACGCTCCTCGTGGTCACCCGCCTGATCATGCCCCGCGTGATCCTGTGGGGACGACGCAAGTTCGCGGTGATGATCATCTGCGGAGCACTGCTGAGCTGGGGCTGCGAGAAGCTGATCCTCCCCGTGTTCCAGCCGTGGCCTGTGTTTGACTCCATTGGCCTCTTGATCCCTGCGCTAATCGCCAACGATGCCCAGCGCCAGGGCTTTCTGCGCACCACCGCGATGGTTCTGGTCTGTGCCATTACGGCCTACGGCCTGATCAAGGTTGCCGAACTTATTTGGATCGTGTTGAAGCCTGGCTAGGGGCGTGTTTCATCGCGCCTTGGGGGCGACAGCGCGCCCGGCGGGAGGCACCACAGAGGGCGTCATGCATGACGCCCCTACAGGACGTCCCCGACCCGCTCGCGCAATTCGTGGGCTTGCCGGGTATGGATGTTCACCGTCGGTATGATTAGCGCGCGTTCGGGCGTGATTTCCACCAGCTTGCGAATCACTGCCTCCACCGGCTGGCCGTCCATCACCAGGATGCGGTCGCTCGGGAAGCCGTTGCGCTTCAGCCGCCGCGCGCAGATCTCCCCCATCTCGCCCAGGGTCATAACATAATCGGGCTTGACATCCAGGCTGGCAATGTCTGCGAACTGGACGGTGCGAAGTTGGCGGTCGGCGCGGTTGTTCAGCAACAGCACGGTAATGTGCCCCGGCGCCGCGGCCCGAAGCGTATCTACGCAGACCACTGCGCTCTCACGGTCATTGACCGCCCAAAGGGGTGCGTAACGGAACTTCTTCCCTTCGAACTCGAGCTCTCGTACGACGACGGCGCCCACATCGGGCTTGGCCTCGACCATGGCTTGTAGAGCCTGGTCGCGCGGAATATGGAAGACTTTGGCGAACTCGAGGGCCAGTGCGATATTGTCTTTGAAGGCCATGTACGGGAACCGATGGAGCTCCTCGTCAGTCACGGTCTCCGAGTCGGCATAGATTAGCTTGGTCCCCCGCTTTTGGCAGACATCAGCCAGGACGGCCAGGTGCCGCACCTCGGTGGTGATCAAGTAGCCGCCCCGGATGAACCCGGGTTGGATATATGGAACCGTGCTCCCGATGCTCAGCGCAATGTCGCGCAGCGTTAGCCCCATCAGGTCCTGGTGATCCTCTCGGACGTTGGTAATCACACCGATGGTGGATTGCACAATATCCTGCTCGGAAATCATCTGGAACTCAGGGTTGACCGCCATGCATTCGAACACCAGCGCATCCACATCCTCGGCATATCGTCGCGCTGTGACGATCTGCTCCTTGATATTGGCGCGACCGCGTCTGATGATTTCCAGTTCGTCGCCGGTGGGGAAGATGACGCAGGGCTTGCTGCCGGTCGTCTTCGCCAGCGTTGTGTACTTGCAGCGCAGCACTGCGGCGATGAGCCGCGTTACGGTGGACTTGCCGCGGATGCCATTGACGTGAACCCGGATCGGGATGTGCGCCATGCGTCTCTTGTGGTCCTTGGTCTCGACCCACAGGCAGCCCAAGAGCGCTGCGGCCAGAGCCAACGCGCCGAGGAACGGCAGCGCTTGTGCGCGGTCAAGAGGTCTGAGAACCAGCGCCGCCATCGCGAGCAACAGGGCGACTACCGCGTAGATCACAAAGCGTCCGGTTTCCCAGCTTGTGAGGAACGAATGCAGATTTCGCGGCGAGAGGTTCCGCAGCAGGCATCGTACCAGCGCAGCACAACGATCCCACAGGACGAGGAGCGACCAGGCCTGTGAAGAGTACCGCTGGCTGTTCCAATAGTAGCCGAAGTTCAGCGGGTCCAGCCGCGATGCTTCCCCGTAGTGCCGGGCGGCCTCGATCCGGCGGCCCGCAGAGGGCCTGCAGAGACGCGTTCTCCGGGGCGCCTGCCACGGCCTTCTGCGCCAGCTCAAAGGCGAGCGCATTTTCGCCCCTCAGCAAGGCTGCACGGGCTTGCGTTGCGTACCGACGGCTCTCCTCGACGTTGGCAGCGCTCACGGCTATCTCAGATCGGACGGGCGTAGACGAGCCATTCCATGAGGCTCAGCAGGGCAAAGGTGATCACAATCCCGGCACCCGCGGCCGTCGAGGTCCTCAGCACGCCCTGGCGCTGGAAGTCATTGGCCAACAGGGCCGGCAGAGCGATGCCCACAACATGTGCTTCGAACGGAAGGCGCGACATTCCCCAGACGGCCTCGATGGCCCAGGCCAGTGTTGCGCCGACGAAGATCATGATGGCCAGGCGGTTCCGCCCCCACAGTAGCACATAGCGCGCCAGCACCTTTGTGACCAGAACCCAGGTCAACAACGCGATGCCGAACGTGAAGGCGATGTACGAGGGTTGCCGCACGAACAATGCCAGATAGCCGGCCAGCACAATCCCGCCTCCGGCGATCTCGAATCGCTCGTACAGGAATAGCCCGACGACGGCCCCCGCTACCAGAGAGAAGCGCACTAACTCGGTGCTATAGCCGTAGTTGAAGAGCTCTTCCACACCCATAGTCCGCTGATTCGACGCCCTCCCTTGGGACGACCTTCTTTCTGCCCCAGGATTCGCCGCCCCGGCTCTGCGGAAGCGGACCGGGCCGCGACCCTATGGGATCCCCGTCGTGGCAAAGGCCACATACAGGCGGAAGGTCAAGGCTGCGTTGCTGGACAAGAACCCCTCGTCGTGCCGGGACACACCGGCGTTCACAGAACGCAAACTGCGTCGGCAGGGAGGAGAGCGAGACGATGAAGCTGGGGTTCATTGGTCGCAACGACCTGAAGGGTATCGAGGAAGACGCGAAGTTCGCGGCGGAACACGGTTTTGAGGGCCTGGAGTTCAATTACTGGGCGGATTTCAAGGAGCTGACTGCCGAGACGGTGGCACAGATGAGGGCCCTTCTTGACCGCTACGGCGTGCGAGCCTCGGCGTTGGGCATGTGGGGCTGGAACCACATTGACCCTAACCCGCAGACGAGGGAAGAGAGTCTCGCGCAATTGGGCCGGGCCATTGAGCTGGCCCAAGCCCTGGGAGCTGAGATCCTGATTACGGGAGGGGGCCAGATCCCGGACGCGTCCTTGGAGGACAACGTTCGCGAATTCGTCAAAGTGTTCCCGCCCTTTGTCGAGCGAGCGGAGAACGCCGGCCTGAAGATCGCCTGCTATGCGGTCCACGGCAACAGCTTCTTTACCAGTATCGAGGCCTACGAGCGCGTGTGGGAGCAGATACCCAACGTCGGCGTCAAGCTGGACCCGGCCAACTGGAAGCACCACGGCGACGATTACCTGACTCTTCTCCGCGACCACGGCGACCACGTGTATTATGTGCACATCAAGGAGCATCTGTATCTGGAGGGCGAGCTGGCGTCCCAACCTGCGGCCGGTATGGGCGATATCGAGTGGGGCAAAGTAATGGCCTTTCTCTATGAGCACGGGTATGACGGCTATTTGTCCATCGAGCCGCACGGCGCCGTGTGGGGCCGGGATCCACTCCGGCGGACCATGCTGCTGCTGTCCCAGCGGCATATCGGGCAGTTCCTCCTCTGAGCGTTCGAAACGCGGACCTGTGAGCGGCGCGACAATGCGGCGGCGGCGCGCCGTGGCGGAGCAGGAGGTTCGCTGCCAAGAAACGAAAGCGCTATATGGCAGATGAGAATCGAAGGGAGACCGCGCGATGAAGCGGGTACGCGGGAGTGCGATAACCTGGGCAGTGTGCATGCTGAGCCTGTCCGTCACGGCGACGCTGTGGGCTGCGGACTGGCCGGCGTATCGGCATGACTCCGCCCGCAGCGGCGTCACCACCGAGCAGCTCAAGGCTCCACTGCACCTGCAGTGGATTCACGCTTCCAGACATCCCTGCCCGGCGTGGCCCGAGCCGGGAAAGGAAATGCATCGCATGCCCTTTGACTACGGCTACCAGGTGGCCGTAGCAAACGGCCTGGTGTACTTCGGGTCGTCCGCCGACGACAAGGTCTATGCGCTCGACGCCGCGACGGGCCAAGAGCGCTGGAGCTTCTTCACTGGTGCTCCGGTGCGGTTCGCTCCCGTGGTCTCGGGGGACCGCGTCTTTGCGGCCTCCGATGACGGCCGGCTGTACTGCCTGTCGGCTGCGGAGGGCGAGCTGCTCTGGAAGATGCGCGGCGGTCCGCGCGACGACCAACTGTTTGGCAATGAGCGCCTGATCTCGCGCTGGCCGTTGCGCAGCGGCGTGCTGGTGGAGGATGGGACCGTCTACTTCGCCGCCGGGATGTGGCCCTCGGAAGGCGTGTATGTGTACGCCGTGCGCGCGGCCGACGGCCAAATCATCTGGAAGAACGACAGCAGCGGCTCGATCTACATGAAGCTGCCACACCCGGGTGCCGAGGCGATCGCGGGCGTGGCGCCGCAGGGGGACCTGCTGCTCTCCGGCGACATCTTGCTGGTGCCCACGGGCCGCAGCATTCCCGCGGCGTTCGACCGCCGGACCGGGCGGTTTCTGTACTACCGGCCGGCGCAGGATTTGCGTCATGGCGGCACCTGGGTGATGGTGGCGCAAGGCCTGTTCTTCTGCGAATCACATCCGGGCGGGCCTGACATTGACGTGCGGCTGGGCGAGGCTCCGCCGGCCCCCGGCGACGGCCTCAGGGTCTGGGACAGCCGGACGGGGAGGGCCCGGCTGACGATCGGTAGGAAACACCGCGCCGTGGCGAGCGATGATACTCTGTACGTGTCCGGCAACGGCAGCCTCACTGCCTACGACCTAAAGGCCTTATTGGGCGGCGCCAAGCGGGAGCAGTGCGTGCGCTGGGAGACACCGTGCGACCGGACCTATGAGCTGATACTGGCCGGTCAGGCCGTCCTGGCGGCGGGGCGAGGCAAAGCGACCATGTTCGGCGCCGACAAGGGCGAGGTCCTATGGACCGGCGAGGTAGACGGCCAGGCCCGCGGGCTCGCGGTGGCCGAGGGTCGACTTCTGGTCAGCACCACCACGGGCCAGATTGTGTGCTTCGGCCCGGAACAGGTCGCCAATCCACCGACGGTCGCGGCGAAAGTCGTAACAGCGCCGTACCCGGACGATGAGCTGACCAAGGCTTGCGCAGCACGGGCCGAACGGATCCTGAAGGAGACCGGAATCGAGGAGGGGTACTGCCTGGACTTCGGGGCCGGCGACGGGCGCTTGGCGTATGAGCTGGCTCGCCGTTCAAAGCTGACAATCTACGGCATCGAGCCGGACGCCCAGAAGGTTGCCGCCGCACGCAGGGCCTTGGACGCCGCGGGACTGTATGGCGTCCGAGTGACCATCGCTCAAGGATCGCTCGCCAAGCTGCCGCACCCGAGCTACTTCGCCAACCTGATCGTCTCGGGACAGGGCTTTCCTACCGGCCTTCAGGACCGCTCGGCGCAGGAGCTGTACCGCGTGCTGCGCCCCTGCGGAGGTGTGGCGTATTTGGCCGCTCCTCCCCTGGGCAAAGGCGCCTCCGCCCAGGAGCTGCAGCGGTGGCTGCGAGACGCCGAGGTTCCTGCCGCCGAGATCAGCGCCGCGCCCGGCGGCGTGACCAAGATCGTGCGCGGCAAGCTGCCCGGCGCCGGTGACTGGACCCACCAATACGCGGACGGCGGCAGGTCCTTCTGCTCCCCGGACCAGCGGGTCCGCTGGCCGTTGAGGCTCCTGTGGTTCGGCAAGCCGGGTCCGGCGAGGATCGTCAGCCGGCACTTGCGCACCTCGGCGCCCGTGTCCGTGAACGGCCGGCTGTTCATCACCGGGGAGAACTGCGTCATCGCCGTAGACGCCTACAACGGCCGCGAGCTCTGGAGCACTGACCTGCCGCGGGTAGGTATCCGGGGCGTGTCCTCGATTGGCGGCAACTTGGTTGCGGACCAAGACAGCGTATACCTGGCCATGGGCGGCGTTTGCTTCCGCCTCGATGCCGCCACAGGCGTCATCAAGCACATGTACCGGCTCCCGGTTCGAACGGAGCGGTACTCGCTCGACGAGCCGCAGGAGTTCAGGCTGAAGGTGGATGAGAAGCACTCGGGGACAGTAACGCTCCGTAAGACCGCTGCAGGCCTCGAAGTGTCGCTTGTGACCCAGGATCCGAAAGCAACCAATCCCCACCGGGAAGACCGACCGCAGGACGGCGATTCCTGGGAACTGTTCTTTGACTTTCGCCCCTCAGACCGGCGCGGCGGCCTGTACGGCCCCGGCGCTTTCCAGACGATCGTTGTGCCGGCCACTGTTGAGCAGACGTCGCCCTCGTGGAAGCCGGGCGCGGGTCCCAAACACCCCGCGTTCGGGCTGACAGGAACGATGTCGGATACCGGCACACAGACGACCGTGCGGCTCTCGTGGGACGAGATCGGCAAATTGGCCGGCAAGCAACCCGCGGACTTCGCCTTCGGTGTGGCGCTCAACTCCACCGATGACGGTAAGAAGCGTGCCGACAAGTTCTACAAGTTCGCCAACCGAGACGGCTACCGGCTCACCTACGGCTGGGCGAGCTTTGTGCTGGATCCGAGGAGAGCCGCCCAGCCCGCCGGGGACGCCGACCTTCTCGCGGCGGAACAGGCCGTGGGGCTCACGTGGGGGTACCTGTCTTGGTTCGACGATCTTGTCTTCGGCAGTCTGGGCATCGGGAAGGAAAGCCAGTACATCTTCGCGCTCGACAAGGAGACCGGTGAGCTGCGGTGGATCCACCAAGTCGAGGAGGCGGTCATCCACAATGCCATCGCCATGGGTGAGGGCCGCATCTTTTATGTGGATCGAACCAGCGCTCAGAGCGCGGCCCGCCGGAAACGCCGCGGGGAGCCTGTGACACAGAAGTGCGCGCTGGTGGCCCTCGATGCCACGACAGGGCAAACGGCCTGGAAGGTGGAGCAGGACGTCGGGGCGCCCACGGAGCTGGCCTTTTCCCGGGGCCTCGTGCTGGCCACGGGAGGAGGCACGATGGCAGCCTATGCGGCTCAGGACGGGAAGAAGCTGTGGAGCCGCCCGGCGCGTCCACAGCGCCCGCCGGTGATCGTGGGCAACACGATCTACGGCCAGCCCTACGCGTATGATCTCCAAACGGGCGAGCAGAAGATGCGGACGCACCCACTCACCGGGGCGCAGGTGCCGTGGACCTTCAACCGGGCCTACGGCTGTGGCGGCGTCTCCGCGGCGCCGACGATGCTGTTCTTCCGGTCCGGGACGCACGGGTTCTACGACCTGGCAGGAGACAGCGGCATTCACAACTTCGCCGGAGTGCGGCCCGGCTGTTGGATCAACATCATCGCCGCCTCCGGGCTGGTGCTGATCCCCGAGGCCGATAGCGCCTGCACCTGCGCATACAACTACCAGACCTCTGTAGCGCTGATGCCGACCAGCCGGAACGAGGACTGGTCCGTGTTCTCGGCAGTGACCGGCCGGGGCCGCGCCAGTCACCTGGCGGTCAATCTCGGCGCCCCGGGCGACCGGCGTGACGACAAGGGAGCCATCTGGCTGGGCTTCCCGCGACCATCCTTCCCCGCCGCCGTTCCGGTCGCTCTCGTCACCGAGATGCCGCTTGACGCCGGATATTACCGCCACAATTCCGACGACATTCTGATTACCGGAACGAAGCGTCCCTGGCTCTATGCTTCCGGCTGCGCCGGCCTCCGGAGCGGGACCTTCCACCTGGTGCTGCACGAGCCCGTGGTTGCCTTGCCGACGCCACAGCCCCCGAAGATTGACGGTGTGCTGGATGACCCCTGCTGGGACGGACAGGAACCACTGACGCTGACCGACGGCAAGCAGAACCGGGAACCCAGAATGTCATGCCTCCTCCGCCAAGATGCGAACGCCCTGTACCTCGCGTTCCGGTGCGAGGCTGCGAAACAGGACGGAAAACCGGTTCCCTGGACAAGGAACGCCCGGGGCGAGGACGCCTCCGTCTGGGGCGATGACTCGTGGGAGCTGTTTCTTACCGACCGCAAGCGCGCGTTCTACGTGCAGTTGGGCGTCTCGGCTTCCGGCGCCCGGTTCGATGGGCGCTACGACTACCGCAAGCGCCCCAACATGGACCGGAAGTGGAATGGCACCTGGACCAGCGCGGTCTCGGTCGGCCCCGAAGTGTGGAGCTCGGAAGTGGCCGTTCCGTGGGAGACGCTGTCCGCTCTGGGTCTGAACAAGGATCAGGTGCGGGTCAACATCAGGGCCACGAACCGGACGGGCATAGGGCCGGCGGAGGTGCAGCTCAGGTACCCGGGCGCGCGCGGCTTCGGCCGGTGCGAGTACTTCGCCGACGTGTCCTTCGAGAAGCTCCCGCAGGCTGAGGTCAAGCCCTACACGGTTCGTCTGCATTTCGCCGAGCTGGAGGACGTGAAGCCGGGCCAGCGCGTGTTCGACGTGAAGCTGCAGGGCCGGGTCGTGCTCAAGGACCTGGATGTCGTCAAGGAGGCCGGCGGGCGGAACATCGCCCTCATCAAAGAGGTCAAGGGCATCGAGGCCGGTGAGGTGCTGAAGATCGAGCTGATCCCCAAGGCCAAACAGCTCACGCCACTTAGTGTGCCGATTATCAGCGCCCTCGAGCTGCTGGAGGAATAGGAATCGCGTGTTCGCCGGCGGCAAGGAGTCAAGAAGACATGGCGGCAGGGAAGCCCAAGGTCGTAGTGCTGCTTGATGTCCGCCGGTGGTGGGCCGTCGCGGCCATGCTGGTCAACTGCTGGCCGGCGCAGGCATGCGACACGCCCGTGTGTCAGTACACGCTCGAGCACTGGCGGCGCGACCCCTACCGCGTGTACTACTTTTACCAGGAGGCCGAAGACCCCGACGACGCGCAGGTGAATCAGTATCTGGAGCAAGTCACTGCCGGCAGCGACACGGGCGCGAACTTGGCCTTCCAGCGCGTTGACGTGAGCACGCTCGGATCGGTCAGCCCCGGCGAGGACCAGGGCCTCACTATCGCCAGTCCTGAATGGGTCTGGAAGCGTCACACGTCGCAGGAATTACCTCTGCACGTAGTCGCAGACCCGAAAGGTCTGGACCTGTTTGCGGGCCGCTTGAGTCTTTCCGATGCGCAGGCGATGGTTTCGTCGCCGAAGAGGGCCGAACTGGCCCGACTGCTCTGCCGGGGCAAGCAGGGCGTACTCCTGATTCTCCGGGGGCACGAGGTGGCAGAGAACGCGCCCGAGATTCAAACGACACGACAAGTGGTACAGGAAGCGGCGCAGCAACAGTTCGACGTCGGCCTCGTCGAAGTGGCGCGTGACGATCCGCAGGAGACCTGGTTTGTCCGGCAGCTTCTACACGTCGAGGACGATCTGCAAGACATCAATGACACTATGGTGTTCGGCGTGTTCGGGCGAGGGCATGTGCTGGAGCCGTACCTGGGCAAGGGCATCACGGAGGAGAACCTGAGCGAGCTGGTGGCATTCATGAACGGGCCCTGCTCGTGCGAGATCAAGGAGGGCAGCGCGGGCGTGGACCTGCTGACGAGTTGGAACTGGAACGAGCACGTGGTCGAGTCACCCGAAGCAGATGAGAAGCCTCTGAACTCGCTGCTGGCCGGTATCGAAGACACGGCTGACGCCCAGGCGGCGACTGACGTCGAGAAGGTGGAAGTTGCCGAGCAGCCCGGGGCGCCGACTGATCGCCTGCCGCTCAACGGCCAACCCGCAACTGGAGAGCCGGCCAAGCTCGAGCCTGCGTCGGACGCCAAGACTGAGACTGAAAGCCGGAAGGAAACCGCGGCCGTTTCACTCCCCGCGGAGCCCGAGGATTTGACGCCTGCGCCGGTTCGGTCGCCGGAGGCCGAGGCGCGTCAGCCGGTCAGCCAAGCGGACTCCTGTGAGCTGTCGGCACAGACCCAGGCGCAAGAGGCGCGGTCTTTCGCCTCGGTTTGGTCGCTGCGCCTAGGTTTGGGCCTGATCGCGGGACTGATTCTCGTCGTAGCAGTCGGGTTCGTGCTGATCAACAGGGCGCGACAGAGCTAGGCGAGCACTCAGGCGCGTGACGCCAGGAGCCGCTCTGCGACCGCCCGACGGCCGAGACAATGTTGCTCCTACGTCTGTTGTTCCGTGAGATCCAGCATCGCAAAGTGAACTTTCTCCTGGGACTGCTGGCAGTGGTGGTAGCTGTGGCGCTGCTGGTGGCGATCCTGACCATGTGCGACGCCTCCCGACGCGAGACCGTTCGTCTCATGCGGAACCTCGGCTTCAACGTTCTGATCGTGCCGAAGGCAACTGACATGGCAGAGTTCTGGAGCCGAGGTTTTGCCCGAGAGGAAATGCCGGAGGAGTACGTTCACCGGGTCGCCGCTACCAGAGACATGAGCATTCGTCACCTCGTCGCCCGGCTGCAGCAGAAGATCGAGTGGCGCGGTCACACGGTGTTGCTGACGGGCATCCTACCCGAGGTCCCACTGCAGTACGGACCGAAGAAGGAGCCCATGGGTCTGAGTATCCCTCGTGGCACAGTCTACGTCGGCTTTGAGCTGGCGCGTACCCTGAAGCTGCACCCCGGCGACATCATCAAGCTGCGGGGCCGGCGTTTTACCGTCGGTCGGTGCCTGGAAGAGAAGGGGAGCCGGGATGACATTCGCATTTACGGGCACCTGCACGATGTGCAGGCCCTGCTGAACAAGCCCGGGCGCGTCAATGAGATCGAGGCCCTCGGCTGCCTGTGCTCCGGTGGACGCCTGCCACGCATCCGGGCGGACCTCGCCCGGGCGCTGCCGGACACGCAGGTGACCGAGATTCGATCCATCGCAGTGGCTCGCGCCGAGCAGCGGAAGATGGTCGAGAGGTATGCCGCCTTCGTCATGCCGGTGGTGCTGCTGGCCTGCGCCCTGTGGGTTGCCTTTCTGGCTCTGAGCAACGTGCGCGAGCGGCGCACCGAGATCGGCATCTTTCGCGCCATCGGTGTTGACTCGGGCCGGATCGCGGGGCTGTTCCTGGGCAAGGCAGTTCTGCTGGGGCTTATCGGGGGCGGCCTCGGGTTCGCGCTGGGCACATGGCTGGCTCTACACGTCGGCCCGGAGATCTTTCCCGTAACGGCGCACAAGATCGCCCCGTTGCTCTCACTGCTGTCCTGGTCGCTCATCGGCGCGCCACTGCTCTGCGCCGCGGCAAGCTACCTGCCCGCCATGGTCGCAGTAGTGCAAGATCCGGCGGCCGCCCTGAGGGAAGAATAAGCCATGATCGAGTTGGATCACACGAGCAAGGTCTACCACAAGGGGCACGAGGAGGTACGGGCGCTCGACGACGTCTGCCTGTCGGTTGAGGCGGGCGAATTCATGGCCGTGCGAGGTCCCAGCGGCTCCGGCAAGAGCACGCTGCTGCTAACCGTCGGCGGTATGGTTCGGCCCACCGAGGGGCGCGCTGTAGTGGACGGCCAGGACCTCTACGCCCTCTCCTCGCCGCAGCGGGCCAAGCTGCGAGCCGAGAAGATCGGCTTTGTGTTCCAGATGTTCCACCTGGTGCCCTATCTGGACATCCTGGAAAACGTCCTCCTGCCCAACCTCGCCGGCGCGCGCACCACCCCGGAGGAGGCAGCGGAGCTGCTGGAGCGCCTGCAGCTTTCGGAGCGGCTGCATCATCTGCCCGCCGAGCTGAGCGCCGGCGAGCGACAGCGCGTCGCTATCGCCAGAGCGCTACTCAAGCGGCCCGCCATCGTTCTGGCCGACGAGCCCACCGGCAACCTTGACCCCGACAATTCGGCCCAGATCATGAGCTACCTGGCGGAATTCCATCGGGAGGGCGGAACAGTCCTGGTCGTAACACACGCCGCACTGGCCGACCAGTACGCCCAACGAACCGTTCGACTGGCACACGGGCACATCGAGACCTAGTCCAGCCCCCAACCGGCAGCCGGCGCCGCGCACGATCGTAGGGCAGGGAGGCGATCAGCTTGGCAACACTGCGGATCGGCTACATCGGCGCGGGCAGCTTCACCAATCACTTCATCTACCCCCAACTCCGGCGACACGACGTAAAGCTTGTCGCAGTGTGCGACCTGGTGCAGGAGAAGGCCCAGGCCGCGGCCCGCACCTACGGCTTCGAGAGGGTCTACACCGACTTCGAGGCGATGTGCGACCGGGAGGACCTGGACGCCGCATTCTGCGTTGGCGGGCCGAAGGTGCACTACGAGGTCGGCAAACGGATCCTCCCGCGCGGGCTGCCGCTATACATCCAGAAGTC
>JALGUG010000143.1 GCA_029820995.1 Candidatus Zipacnadia bacterium | reverse complement strand
GAGATCATCTTCGTGAACAGGGAGTGGGTCGCCGGCATGGTGACACTGTTCACCGGGCACCCCACTGACTTCGGCGCCTGGTGGGAGGTGGGCAAGCCCCAAGCGCGCCGCGAGGTGGCGGCCTACCGCGAAAGCCTGCGGGGAGGGGTCTTCGTCTACATTCCGCCGAAGAAGGATACCGAGAGCATTCTCGGGCCAGCGCGCAAGCTGCCGGGCGTGGACGAACAGGTTCGTTTCGGCAGGTTTGTTGTCGGTCGCCGCCGGCCAAGAAGGATCGTCGCGTCCCTTGAGCAAATCCTCCTGACCCGGCGCCGGGCAGCGGGATGGCACGTCACTGTCACTAGGCCGGCTGAGGCGTTAGCCGTGCAGCCCGGGCCGCCGGGCCAACTCAGTTGGCGTCCGGTTGTCGGAAAGCGGGGCCGCCTGAGCTTGATCCGCGAGCTCACGGTTCCCCCCTCCGCTTCGGGCTTACGGTTCGAGATCCGGGCCTCGGCAGGTGTGGACCAGGTACGCCTCCGTTTCAGGCGCCGAAGAGGCTCCTCAGGCTACTGGAGTTTCCCTATCGAGCGGCCGCGCCGCTGGCTCACCAAAACCTGTGTCCTGGACTGGCTCCAACTCGAGCCGTCTGACGCCGATAAGGCCCCGAGCACGGATCGGCTCGAGTTTCTGCTGCCGCCGGACACCCACGCTCCCCCCGACCTTGTCATTCGCCTGCGCTCCCTCGAGTGGGTCGCACTGGAGCGCACGGAGAGCGCGACCACCAACCGCGGCAAACCGTGAACCTTGAAGGCCACAGCGCCGCCTCCCGCGCACTTGACTCGATACTTCCCACATGGTTGTATGAAGCGAGACCATGCAGGATTCCGCGCAACCAGCGGCGAACCAGTGACTGCGATACGGAGCCAGGTCACGAACCAGAGGTGGCACCGCAGTGGCTGATAACGAACATAGCGAGTGGCCCGGGTACCAGCCGGCGCAGCCCCAGCCCGAGTACCGGCGCTACCGTTCTCTGGGCCTGCGGCTGATCGTACTGGCGCTCTGTTTACTCCTGGTGTGGGCGGTCTGGGAGTTCGCCGGGGCCGTTGGCCTCCGGTCCAACCGGCCGGAAGACCAGGGCCACCTGCAGCAGCGGGCCCGCACGCTCAAGAAAGGCCTGCTCCGGCACTGGGCCGAGACCTGGGGATTGGTCCCGGAGACGCCGCCGCCACCGCCTCCTGAGGTTTTTCGCGAGTACCCTGCCCCGGAGTACATTGCGCCGCCGCCCCCCGGTCTTCCCGAGCGCAAGACCACGCCGCGTCGCTCTCGGCACCAGACACGACCATAAGGAATGCGGCCCCGTCGTGCAACCGGGACCGCATTCTTCTCTTGTCTACGCCCCCCGGCCGCTGGACGTACCCTTCTCTTGCGGCGCACCGCTCCGCCACCTCGTCCCGCAGGCGGCCACCACTCCACCACAGAACGTCTGCAACTGACTCAGTCGAATGCCCTCAGCAATCGTGCGTGGCCTTGGCGATGGCCTCCTGAATGTTCTTCAGCCACCGCTTGGCAAGCTGCTGCGTGCAGCAACCGTTGGCCTTGGCATCTTTGGGGCAGACGTGCGCGATCACGATATCGCCCATCACGATCTGTCGAGCCAGGCAGCCGCACATCTTCATGCGCTTGGCCTTCACTACGACGCTGTTCGGATCGAACACCTCATCCTCGGTGGCGTATACCGCGCTGATTGCCTCCACCAGAGCCTGCCGCGTCGCTATGGCCCGCTGCTCAGGCGACATGCCTTGGCAAGTGGCACGATAGCGCAGCACCAGGTCGCCACTGTAATTCACCTCCGCCGGCGTCTCTTGCGCCAGCAGGCTCCCGGCACCGACTGCCACCACCAACAGAACCAACAGGACCGTACGTGCACTCACAGTCACTAGCGTGGCCTCCCTTCAAAGTCACGGCCCCAACACAACATTGGACCCGCCCCGGAAGCCACCCTTGCGTGTTCGCGGGGTCAAGTCCACCAACCGGTGCTGACATGTTCACCACGACCTTGCGGATTCCTCCTCTCCCGCGTAAGATATGCATGGGTTGCCTCGCTTGAGGCACAGGGCACGCCACCAAATTGGGAGCACCAAGCCGCCGATGAGCACCGACGACAAACCCCGACTTCTCCTGCACGTTTGCTGTGCGCCCTGTGCCGGCGCGTGTCTGGAGCGCCTGCGCTCCGATTACCAGGTCACGCTTTTCTTCTACAACCCCAATATCCATCCCGTGGCCGAGTATCGCGCTCGCGCCGAGGAGGTCCGCCGCTGGGCTGCGCAGGAGGGCGTCACGCTGATCATCCCCGACTACGACGCCCCTCGCTGGTTTGAGCTGGTCAAAGGACATGAGACCGATCCGGAGAAGGGGCCGCGATGCGCGATCTGCTTTCGAATGCGCCTCACTGAGACTGCCCGAGTTGCGGTAGAAGGGGCCTTTGAGCTATTCGCAACCACGCTTACCATTAGCCCCCACAAGGTGACGAATATGGTCTTCCGCGCTGGGCAGGCGGCTGCCAAAGAGCACGGGATCAAGTTCCTGGCTCAGGACTTCAAGAAGCAAGGCGGCTTCCAGCGCAGTCTGGAGATTAGCCGGCAGTACGGGTTCTATCGCCAGGACTACTGCGGCTGCATCTTCAGCCGCCGCGAGGCGGAGCAGCGACGCCGCGCCAAAGAGAAGGGACCCCGATGACTACCACACTGGTTGCATTCTCCGCTCTCAGCGCCGTGGCGGTACTCACGGCGCCGCAGAATCTCATCACCAACGGCTCCTTTGAAGAGGTGCGCGACGGACAGCCTGCTGGCTGGACGGCCCGCGACCAGGCCCCGGGCAGCGGCGTTTGCGATCAGGCCTGCGAGGGCGTCCGCGCGCTCCGCATCGTCGGCGCGAACCCGGACAAGATCCCCCTCTACCTGCAGAGCAATCTCCCGGCCAAGCCCGGGGGCACCTACCTCGTGCAAGCCAGAGCCAAGACCGCCAAGGCCGGCACGAACTTCCGCTGCTATGTTGAATGGTGGCTGCAGGAGGGCAAGTATGGCGGCGCCGCGCAGACCAAATGGCGGCGCGGCACCGGCAAGTGGCAACTGGTGAGTTACAGCTTCCAGCTTCCGCAGAATGCGAAGCCGCCCTATATCGTGCTTCAACTCAAAGGCGAGGGCGAGATCGTTTGGGACGATGTCGCGATGCTCGCACTGCAGGTCCTCCCGCCGCCACCGGCGGACCAACGGCCTGCGCTGCTACTCAATGGGCACTGCCAGGACGATGCCGACGCCAACGGCATCCCCGACTACTGGTCGCCCACCAATATCCGCGCCTGTCGCTGGCAGGACGGCACATTGCTCCTCGAGAGCGCCGACAGCGACGTGATCTCCGCCTGGCGGCAAGCTGGGATCCCCACCCAGCCGGGCCGCCGCTATCGCCTGACGTACCGCGCCCGAGGCGACGAGGGAGCGCGCTTCCGCTGCCACCTGAGTTGGGCACGCTTGCGCGACGAGCGGGGCGACCATGGAGGCATCGCCCAGCAGGAGGGCTCCGTCTGGCTGAAGGCCGACGGCGCCTGGGTGGACCACCGGCTCGAGTTCACCTCTCCATACAAGCCCACGGCCGGCATGACGCTCAGCCTCGAACTGCAGGGCGCCGGTAAGGCGGCAGCCGACGACCTGGCCCTCGCCGAGCTCGGTCCGGGAAGCCTGACGCTCGGCCCTTCCCCGCCGCGTGCCTCCGCACTGGACACCTCACGCCGGGGCGTCCACCTGCGTAAGGACGGCATAGCCCTGATTGACGGGACGCCCTTCTTCCCCTTGGGCCTGTACCATTTCGAGAACAACGACCACGAGTTCGCGCTTCTCAATCAGGCCGGCTTCAATCTCCTCGGCTGCCATCTGGACCCCGAGAAGGCCCAGGACCTCCTCGACCGGCTCCAGCGTTTCGGCCTCAAGGCCTTCGGCCACAGCAGCATCGTCGTCGCGCCGCCCGCGGATAACGCTGCCGTTCGCGAGAAGTGGCAGACTTTGGTGCGCGATACCCTCGCCGTGGTGGGCCGGCACCCGGCCTTCGTCGCCTGGTACAGCCGGGACGAACCGGCCTGGGGCGGCCAGCCGCTGGAACGCCTGAAGGAAGCCTATGACGCCATCACACAGGCAGACCCCGATCATCTCATCTGGGTGCTCCACGCGCCGCGCAACACCATCGAAACCCTGCAGACCTACAACCAAGCCGGCGATGTCACCGGAGCGGACATCTACCCCGTTCCCGAGGGCGGTGGACACTCCGAACTCGAGAACAAGACCATCACCTCAGCCGGCGAATACACCGACCGCATGGTCGCCACGGGCCGCCCGGTCTGGATGGTCCCCCAGGGCTTCGCCTGGGCCCACCTGGGCGACAAACCGAACCCGATCTCGCCCACGTACGTGCAGTCGCGCTTCATGGCCTACCAGATGATCATCCACGGCGCGCGCGGTCTCGTCTGGTGGGGCACCCGCTACGGCCGCAAGGACCCCCAGCTCTGGGCCGATCTGCAGAAGCTGGCGGGCGAACTGGCGGAGCTGTCTGCCGCGCTCGTGGGCGAGGACGGCCCGCGTCGCACCCACGTTGGACTGGGCGAGCTGTCCCCGCAGCCCGTCGAATACCTGGTCAAGCGGGCCGGCGGAGAGGTGTACCTGCTGGCGGCGAATGCCTCGCCGGAACCGGCCACGCTGCACTGGAATGCCCGGGAAGCGGGAGTGCAGGCCGCCGCCCTCCATGTCCTCTTCGAAAACCGTACGGTTCCGCTAACGGATGGGCAGCTCGACGATGACTTCACGCCCTATGCCGTTCACGTCTACTCTACGGCGCCAAAGCCGCCTGAGCGACTGGTTCCCGTCACCAAGGCCACTCGGCAGGAGCTGGGCCGATGAGTGAGGTGCGGATCTCATCCCGGCGGGCGCTGCTCCCTCTGAAATCCGTCTTCCGTATCGCCCACGGGCCGCAGCACACGACCAACAGCGTCATCTGGAGCATCACCGCCGAGGGAATCACCGGCTACGGTGAGGGGCGCGGCGGCGGCAAGCTGGAGCAGGTCGAAGCCGCCCTCGCCGCAATCCGGGCCGAAGATGCCAATCCAGCCGATCCCCCGCTCGACCTGGAGCAAATCCCCAATCCCGCCGCCCGTAGCGCCGTGGATATGGCCTTCCTCGATTGGCGCGGCAAGCGAGCCGACCTCCCGGCCCACGCGCTGCTCGGCCTCCCGCGGGCCGGCATCGCCACCTCCATCACCGTCTGGCTGGAGGATCCCGAGAACATGGTCGCCCATGCAGTGCGGCTGATTCGAGCCGGGTGGCCGATCCTGAAGGTCAAGGGCGGCACCGGCCAGGATGCGACGGTGCTGCGTCGCCTTCGCGAGGCCATTGGCCCCGAGCCGCGCCTATGGGTGGATGCGAACGAGAGTTGGACGCTCGACGAAGCACTGGATTTCGTGGAGGCAACCCGCGATCTGGGGATCGAACTGATCGAGCAGCCGCTCAAGTCGCGTTCGTGGGAGGAACTTCGTCGGCTGCGTGGCGAGGCCGGGCCGCCGATCTTCCTGGACGAGGACGTCCACGGCTTGCGCGACGTGGTCCGCGCGGCACAAGAAGAGGCCGCGGAGGGCGTCAACATCAAGCTCGGCAAGTGCGGTGGGCCCACGGCCGCGGTTCGCTTGCTCCGGGCGGCCCGCGAGCTTGGCCTGCAGACGATGCTCGGCTGCTATGCCGAGACCTCGCTGGGCATCTCGGCGGCCACTCACCTGGCCGCTCTGCTCGACTGCGCCGACCTGGACGGCAACCTCCTACTCGCCGAGGACCCCTTCACCGGTGCCCGCGCTGCTGGGGGCCTCATCGAGCCGCCGCTCGGCCCCGGCCTCGGCGTAGCTCTCACACGCTCGGGAGAGGCGCTCCTGGGCCAACACCACGCGTAACACCCGCCCGACGAGCATGGGCTGGCAGCCCCGACGGCAGCCTTTCGGGTGTGCTGCAGTCTAGCGCCGCCATCGCCCTCTCGAAACATGAACTATCAGGCCGATGTCTCGCAGCACCTGCAACTGCTGCCGGATCTTGGCCCTAATGTTGAGGTTCTGGGGGTACGCCTGTCGAAACTCGTCCTCGAACTGATACACTTGCTCAGTGCTGAAGTCCCCCTTGGGCAGCGCTTCGTACACCAGCCTTGCCCAGCCAACCAGGTCCACGCTGCGGCACGTCGGTCGAGGCAGTGACTTAGCCTTCTGCGTAAGGCTCGTTACCAAGGTCCGCACGGAGCTGCGCCCGCGCCATTGGCGCTCGCCTTGCTGTCGCGCTTCCCAGAGTTCGCCGTAGAGCCTCAGCAGTTCATCATCCGGTCGAACGCGGCGAGGATCGAACTTCAGCCGCAGATACGTGTTGTATGCGTCGGTAACGAAGTCATCCGCCACGCTCGCCCTGATGAGCGCGTTGACCTCTACGTTTGCCTTCAGGCCGCCCCGCGTCAGGTTAGACGACCCAACAATGGCGGTTGCGCTATCCTGGTTCCTCATGAGATACAGCTTGGGATGAAAGATGGAGCCCCGCGGTGAGGGCACATAACAGTAGAGGAACGCGTTCTTCGGGTGTGTACGAGCCAACCCGTTCAGCAACTCGAGCGCTTGCGGCTCAGTCCAAAGCATGTCGAGCCCGACGAGAAACTCCACGGAAGCGCCCGTCTCCAACCTTGCGGTAACATTGTCCGCGATCATCTCCACGCCCTGGCGTGAGGCAAAGGCCACTCCCAGCCTAAGGTCCGACGACTGCTCCATCGCCTCCAGCAAAGCCGAGAGTACACTTGCGTCCTTCGTGCGGTTGTCGAGTAGCTGCACTCGCATCTGGATACCCCGTGGTCCCGGAGATGAAAGCGCCTCCCACACTAGGACAGCCCCAGCACCTTCCGCAGCCGATCCGGCCAGTTGGTCCCGATTGCCCCGACGCGGCGTGCTATGGCCTCTTTCATCTGCTCGGGCTCGTCCAGCGTCCAGGTCCAGAGCCACAAGCCCTTCTCCCGGCACTGGCGCAGAAGCTCGTCCGTTGCGCCCGCATAGCTCGGCGAGATGCCGGTCAGCCTGCCTCGCTCGACCTTCTCCACCAACGCCGCCGCTGCCGCCGCCGACGGGTCCTGGGCGCCGCCGGTGAGCCACAAACAGGGCAGCTCCGGCCGCAGCTCGCGCGCGCGGCACACTGTCTCGTAATCGAAGGAGAAGATGACCACCCGGTCCAGCGCCTCGCACTCCTCGACCACCCGCAGGACCTCATCGGCAATTCCCTCCGCCTTGATCTCGATGATCAGCCTGGCTCGCTCGCCAATCAACTCCAACGACTCCGCCAGCGTCGGCACCCGCTCGCCCGCGTACTTTGGGCCCTTCCAGGACCCCGCATCCAGAGCTTTCAGCTCCGCCAGCGTCATCTCCGCCAAGGCTCCGCTGCCGTCGGTCGTTCGGTCCACAGTCGCATCGTGCATCACCACAATCTGCCCGTCCTTCGTGCGATGGACGTCACACTCGATCAAGTCCACGCCGAGTTCGGCCGCCATTCGCTGCGCCACCAGCGTATTCTCGGGCGCAATCGCCGAGAACCCGCGGTGCGCGATGATCAGCGGCCGCTCCTGCACTTCTTGGCCAGCCATGTCAGTTCCTCCAGTCGCTCATCTAGCTTCACGCGCAACCGATACCCGCCCGAGAATGCCGCTGCAGGCCGGATTCCCACCTCCGGCCTGCAGTCCACGCTCGGACCGACGCTCCTTCGTGCTTACCCGCGCGCACGCCACTGTCTCACAGACTAGTCGGCCGCCAGTCAGGGTCGAGCGGGAGCTTCACCGTCTCGCCGGTGACCTGCGACTTATAGCAGGAGAGAATGACTTCGACCGCGCGGCGCGCCTCGCGGCCCGGGATCATCGGCTCCCGGTCCTCTCGGATCGCGTTGACCAAGTCCTGCACCAGCAGCTTGTGTCCACCGCCGGAGATCTTGGTCGGATCGGCGGCTGTGCCCTCGCCGGCCTCCTCTTCCTCCGCCTCTTGCGCCTCCTCTTCCCCCTCGATCTTCCACTCGGTAATCGTCGCTTCGCTGAGAACGATGGTGCCCTTGTCGCCGTGCACCTCAATGCGGCAGCCGTATCCCGGCGTCACGCTCGTCGTGCCCTCGAGCACGCCCAAGGCGCCATTCTTGAACCGGAGCAGGGCCACGGCAGTGTCCTCCACCGGAATGTCTCGTGCCAGGTGCTCGCAATGGGCCGTGACGGTGTCTACTTCGCCCATGATCCACAGCAGCAGGTCAATGCCGTGCACGCCCTGGTTCATCAGCGCACCGCCGCCGTCCAGCTCCCAGGTCGCACGCCACTCGCCGCTCTTATAGTACTCCGGCGAGCGGTAGTACTTCTGGTACGCGTCCCCGAGGACCATCCGCCCCAGCGTTCCGCCCTGCACGGCCTCCCGGACCTTCTGCGACGTCGGGTATGTGCGCCGCTGGAAGATCCCGCCCAGCTTGACGTTGTTCGCCTCACAGGCGGCGATCATTTCGTCAATCCGCTTCAGCGTGACGTCCAGCGGCTTCTCCGACATCACATGCTTCCCCGCTTCCGCCGCCATGATCGCATGTTCACCGTGCAGACCACTGGGCGTGCACACGCAGATCGCCTGGATGTCGTCTCGTGCCAGCATCTCCTTGAGATCCGTATAGTAGTGCTTCAGTCCATACTTCTCCGCGTATTTCTGCGCCCGCTCCTCGATGATATCGCAGCAGGCGATCAGCTCCGCCCCCTCCGCCGCCATGACCGCATCGCCATGCCAGGGCCCGATGACCCCGCAGCCGACAACGCCAAAACCGATCTTGTCCATGGGTGAGGCTCCTTTTCCGCTAGGTCTGTGGCCTTTGACTGCAATCGGCGACCTCTGGGCCGCCGATCCTTCGCCTTAGGAGTTGAATCCTTCCAGCATCTCGTGCAGCAGGACTACGAACTCCGCCGTGATGTCCATCGTCACGTAGCGCGCCTCGCTCTCCAGCGCCGGGTTGCGCCAGCTTCCGTCCGCCGATTGCGCCGAGCAGATGAAGTCCGCCACCTGCACGGCTACCTCGCGGTACTTCTCCTCTCCGGTGGCTGCGTAGAGCAGCGACGCCCCCCACCCGACCTTCCCGCTCTGCGGTGTCGAGTACCGGTCCTCCGCACATCGCTCCACCCAGTCCACATACTTGCGCGCGTACTCCAGGTAGCGGTCCTCCCCGGTCGCGCGCCAGAGGCGCGTCAGGTACGCTCCCCCGAGGCCGCACTCGAAATACCACTGCTTCTCCTGCTCGGCCCGGATCACGTACCACACCTCCTTATCCTCCGGCCACTCCTGAACCAGCTCTCCCTCTCCCCGGCAAACGAAGTAGAAGGACTCATCGGGCGCGGGCTGGCCCTCGTAGATCTGAATGAGGTTCTCCGCCACCTTGCGCGCCGGCTCCAGCCGCCCCGTGAACAGGCACGCCAGCCCGGCCAGGCCCGTACACATAATGTCCTGCTCGCCCTCCGGCTCCGACCCGGGCCCCAGCGTCAGGAAGCCGCCGCTCCGGGGATGCTGCCACCTAAGCAGGTAGTCCACGCCTCGCTGCGCCAGGTCGAACTGCGCCAACTTCACTGCGCCGCAGATCAGCCACGAGTTCGTGTAGTGGTAGTACCACTCGTGCGGCGGCATCCGGCGGAACTCTCCGACGAAGTCTCCATCGGCGGCGAAGTTGTGCTCCCGCACCCAATTCAGCAGCCTGATGCCCGCCTCAAAGCGGCCAGTCGTCGCGAAGGCATAGGGCACCTTGTAGTACCCGGCCTGCCCCTCCGCCACCGGATACATTGAGCCGTCCGCATTCTGCTGCGCCAGCAGGTACTCTATGGCCCGGTCAATCGTTCGCCGATAGGCGTATAGACGCATTGCGCGCAATCCCCTTTACCGACCGGTCAAAATGTCGAGTTCTGCTTTTCTCCGTGCTTCGCGCTATCGCACGTCAACTCCTCCCGCAGCCCACGCACGGCGGTGGGCGATCTCGGTTCAGTCTCACGCAGGAACGCCGCCCTGCGACGAGGAAACCGACGAGCGCACAGCCTCACAGCACAACCAGAAAGGAAGGATGCCAGATGGCAACCCGCTTTGGCGTCATCGGAACCGGCGTCTGGGGCGAAACTCACCTGAAGGCCTATTCAGAGGACCCGCTGGCCGAACTGGCGTGCATTTGCGACAAGGACGAAAAGCTCGTGCGCCGCCGCGCTCGCCAGTACAAGCCGCAGAAGTGGACCACCGACTACCGCGAGCTACTGGCCGACGACACCATCGCGGCGGTTTCGATCGTCACACCGGATCCCTTGCACCGAGAGGTGGCTATTGCGGCGGCCGAGGCCGGCAAGCACATCCTCGTCGAGAAGCCGCTGGCCACGACCGTGGAGGATTGCGAGGCGATCATTGCCGCGGCCAAGAAGAACAAAGTCAAGCTGATGGTGGACTTCCATAACCGCTTCAACACGCCGTTCACCGAAACCAGGGCCGCAATTGATGCCGGCGAGATCGGGGAGCCCCAGCTCATCGTCTTGCGGCTCAATGATACGATCTATGTGCCGACAAAGATGTTAAGCTGGGCCGGCAAGAGCACCGTGGCCTGGTTCCTCTGCAGCCACGCCACCGATCTGGTGCGCTGGCTGTTTGACGACGACGTCAAACGCGTCTATTCGGTGGCCCGCAGCAAGGTCTTGAAGGGCCTGGGCATTAACACGCCCGACTTCTTCGTGACGACGCTGGAGATGAGAAAGGGTGGCGTCGCCAATATCGAGAACTGCTGGATCATGTCCGACCGCATGCCTACGATCTTCGACTTCAAGATGGAGCTGGTGGGTGAGAAGGGCACGCTGTTTGCCGACGTCAGTTCGCATCGCATGCTGCAGAAGTTCAGCAAGAAAGAGGCGGTCTATCCTGACGTCCACTGCCAGCCCGATGTCCACGGTAAGACCGTCGGGTTCACGGTGGAGGCGATCCACTACTGGGTGCGCTGTGTGGTCGAGGATCTGGAGCCTCTCGTTACCGGCCAGGACGGGCTGGAGGTCACGAAAGTTATCTGCGCCATCGAGGAATCGGTCCGCACCGGGCAGCCGGTGGACTTGTAAGCCGGGGAACCATCACAGCTCGTCTCTCGGCCCGGAGTACACATGCACTCCCATGATTCGCGGCGTTCGCCGCTATCGCTCTGGCTCTGGCTCGGACTGATCATGGCGGCAGGCCTGGCTCTGCGGCTGGGTTTGGCGCCCAGTCTCCGCCTGCCCATGCCCGCCGATGGGATCTACTACCACCATGTGGCCCGGAACATCTACTCCGGCCGGGGCATGGTCATTGATTACGCCTGGATCTACGCGCGCGGTGTGCCTCAACGTCTCCCCATGCCGGCCTGCGGCTACTGGATGCCCGGCGCAGCCGTCGTCCAGCTCCCCGCTTTCTACCTGACCGGGCCCTCCTTGTTGAGCTCCCAACTGACCAACATCGCCCTGGGTCTCATGCTTGTCCTGCTCACCTTTTTCCTGGGGCGGTGGCTGTGGCGGAGCGACTTCATCGCCCTCCTGGCGGCGGCCCTGGCCGCCCTCCTGGGCGAAGCCGTACTGATGTCCATCGTGCCCGACACCTATATGCTTGATGCGATCCTGGTGGCGG
>JALGUG010000456.1 GCA_029820995.1 Candidatus Zipacnadia bacterium | reverse complement strand
GGCACGGCTCATCCTGAGCCGTGCTGTTCGGGCCCCCTCTCCTCCACGCCGCCCGGGACCGGCACCTTCGAGACCACGAGCTGAAGCTTGCCGCTCGGCGGCACCGGTATATCCTCGACAACCTCGTACTCGACGTTGACTTCGGGGCCCAGATTCTTCTGGAAGCCCGCGTCCAGAGTCGGCCGCAGTTGCGACAGAGTCGCCCCGGGCGCCAACACCAGGCGCAGCCGGGCCTCGCTTACTGCCTCCTGTACGAACTGGTACCGCAGGATCCCGGGCAGGTCCCGCAGGATGCCGACCACAACGCTGGCCAGCAGCAATTCGCCCCGGGGGGAGACAATCAGGCCCGACACGCGACCATCCACTCGCGCTAGAGACCTCAGCGCCGTCCCGCAAGGACACTGCTCCCTGGTCAAGTCCACGCGATCGCCCGGCCGGTAGTTAATCAGCACCGTCTGCCGATTGAGCAGATTCGTGGCCACGACTTCGCCGCTGCCTGCCACCAGATCCTCGCCGCGCTCGTCACACACCCTCAAGACCACCAGGTCCTCCGCCACGTGCAACAGCCGCCGGTGCTCGCACTCATAGGCCATCACGCCCATCTCGCCGGCCGTATAGCTGCTCAGGACCTTGGCGCCGTGTCGCTGTTCCAGCGCCTCTCGCACCCATGGACTGAGCACCTCCGCGGAGTACGTGAACACGTAGGGCAGTTCAGCCTCGGGGTCGTACCGGCGCAAATAGGCCACTAGGATCTCCAACATCGAACCGCTGGTGGCAATGACCCGGGGCTGCACCTCCCGGATCCGGGCCAGGATCTCCTCCGGCGGCCGGAAGCCGGAGACCACGACGCTTCTCGCCCGCCGCTCCGGCAGCAGCAACTGCTCTCGATAGACCCGCTCCCACTTCACGGGCGTCCCCGTGGGCTGGCAGATGTACATCTTCGGACGGCCGGCGAGTTTCGGATCCGCCAGCAGCCGCTGCTTGTCTCGTTGCCGCTGCGTCCGCCCTACGCGCTCCAGGAGCCCCGGCAGATCGTACCAGGTCGTCGTTGCCCGCCCCGTGGTACCGCTGGTGTCAATCGGTACGCAGCCCTCCAGGCTCGTCCCCTCCGGCATGAAGCGCTCCGGCTCGGCCCCCACCATGGCCTTGTCCAGCGTCGGCAGCCGCCGCAGATCTCGTGGGATTCGAATCTCGCGCGGATCAATGCCTTCCCGGCGAAACAGGTCCCGATAGTAGGGCACGCGCTCGGCCGCAAACTGCACCAGCGCCGACAGACGGCGCTCCACATAGGCGTCAATCTCGTCGCGCGAGGCCCGCTCAAACGCCCGCCCCCAGCGTACCGCCCGCGCCACCTGCCAACTGTTGTACAGCCGTCGCCACAGCCTCGCCATGCCTAGTCCTCCTCCACCTCCTGCTGCGCCCTGCGCCTTCTGCTCAGAGAAACCGCGACCAGTCCCAGCAGTCCCGCCAGCATGTTCACCACAATGAGCTGGGCATGAGTGCCCATCGTAATCGTGATCGCCTCCTGCGTGGGCCAACCCAACCCCAGCAGCAACCCCGCGCCCACGGCATCCTGCGAACCCAGGCCGGCCACGCCCTGCAGCGGGATCTGCCCGACAATGTTCGCCAGGCTCATCAGGTAGAAGATCTCCAGCACCGAGAAGGCCACCCCCATGGCCCGATAGCGCAGCCACGTGCTGCCCGTCTGGCACAGCCAAATCGCCAGAGTGCAGACGGTCAGCGCCGGGAGGTCGCTCCGAAAGGCGCCCGGGTCCCGCACGCTGGTCATCTCGTCAATCACCGCGTACAGCTTCGTCAGCCGTCTCCCCGGGCCGATTCGCAAGACGCGCACCACGCCGTCCACCACCCGCCGAGCCGCCCGTCCGAACCAATGCGGCGCGAGCAGCACCAGCACTCCCCCACACGCCAACAGGCCCGTCACCACTGCTCCCGAGCGCAGCGGCGCATAGACTTCCGGCACCGTCAGCAACGCCACCGTTCCCATGCCGAACAACACCGCCACATCCAGCGCCCGCGCCGCCAACAGCGTCTTCCCCGCACCCCCCACACTCATCCCGCGCAGGCGGTTCAGCAGCACGATCAGCGACAGCTCCCCCGCCTTGCCCGGAATCACGTAGCTCAGCCAGGTGTGGATCATCGAGATCCAGACCAGCGCCCCCACCGGGACAGACCCCCGCAACAGCCGCCCGAACCGCACCGCCCGCGC
>JALGUG010000455.1 GCA_029820995.1 Candidatus Zipacnadia bacterium | reverse complement strand
GACTCCTCCGGTGTCTTCGTTCTTCCGTACCCCGCGGCGGGATCCGACAGGTACGTGCGCAGGTCCGACTCATCAAGCCAGAGCTTTCCGTGCAGCTTCACCGATTCGGTCGCCGACATGAAGGTGCTGGTTTCGCCGATCCCGCGATGGGCGTACATCGGCGGGCTCATCAGGAAGTCCACGTCGGGACATTCGAGCACCCGAGCCAGGGCATTGTGGCCGCAATCGGGTTGGCGCTGGCCATGAGCGGCCATATAGCCGTAGTACGTCCCGGCGATTTGGCTGTCGTCACACGCTTCCTTGGTCACCCGCGCGAAGTGAATGATCGCCTCCGCGACCATGTCGCTGGTGAACTGGGTGAAATCGATGACCTGCCGATCCGTAGCCGGGTCCCGGATCAACGGCCCTTGGTCGTGGCGCCGCTCGTTGGAGGGTATCTCGGCGGTGTCGAAGGTTACCTGAGGCTGCCTCCATGCCTGACGCAGGGCCTGCTGTGACTCGTACTTGTGCCGCAGCCACCGGCGGAAGGCCCGCAGGGCCGGGGCACTGTAGTCGTCGCCGTACGGGCGCCAGGTAGCCCACATCTGCCACTCGGCGGTGTAGCCGCTGTAGAAGATGTAGCCCAGGATGCGATCGGCGTACGGGGCCATGCGCAGGTGCGCGAGGAGCCGTTTCAGATCGGCACTCATCTCGGCCCGCCACCGCTCCGAGGCCATGGAGGATGGTCCGCGCTGCCCATTGGAGTACAAGCAGCATTCCTCCGGGTGCGCTTGCTGCCACCAGCGCGGCGCGGTAACTCCGATGTGCGGCAGGAAGTACGCGTCCGGCACGGCATCGAGCACGGTGGCGAAGTAGCTGTCAAAGGCCCCATAGTCGTAGACGCCGGGCCGGATTTGGCCCAGGTCGCCGGCGGTGGAGGCGCCGAACCAGTCCGTGAACACCTTGATGCCCGTGCGTGCTATCTCTCGGTGCAGAACGCCGTGGGCGCCACCGTGGTGCACAAAGGTCATGAGCGGGATGGGCTTGCCGTCCACAAACAGCGTCGGGTCGCCCCGGTAGTCATCAACGCGGGTCCGGGGAGGCCGGACCTTGCCGGTGCGCGGGTTGGTCACCTGGACCGGGGCCGAGGCAGGACGGTCGCTGTCCAGCTCGAGGACCTCGCCGCGCACGGTCCACGCCCCGCCGAAGGAGTACGCGGACACCGGGAACTCGTGCGCCGCCTCCAGTGGGCCGTCGTGCAGGTCCAGTGCCTCCTGATAGGCCTGGATCGTCGTGGGCCCGCTCATGAGACGCAGCAGCACGGTCCCGTGCGATACGCCCCCCGGGGCCTGGGCCAGACACGTGAGCTTCACCGGAATGGGCTGTCCGGCCATGCTCCGGCGCGGGCACTCCAGCGAGAGGCGCGTGGCCCGCCCGCGCGGTTCGAGGTGCACGCCCAGCTCGCCGGTCGGTTTCGTCGTCAGGGCTACGCGGTCAATGACGATCCACCGATCCGCCTCGTTGCCCGGGTCGAGACGGAAGCTGACAATCCGCTTAGACACGCCTCCCCACTGGCGCGCGTCCTCTCGCATGCCTGATTCAGTCCAGCCGGCCTGGCGGAGGTCGGCCCGATAGACGGCCCAGCCCCGCTTGACGGGCTCCGTGCGCCCCAGGCCCCAGCGGCCGTCGGGGCACTTGTAGTAGACGTCGAGCACGTCGGCGGGAGCGGAGGAGTAGATGCGAGCCGTCAGATAGGGCAATGCAGACACATCCAGCCCCTCCTCGGGAAGCCGGAGGTACACGCTGGGGTCCCAGGCGCTCTGGCCCGCGAGCTGCCCGCCGGCGACCTGCGCGGCATCCAGGTTCCGAGTGGTCACCACCTGGTCGGGCTGTTCGAAGTCCCAGGCAACGTCGCCGAGCGCTACGCAACACATCGCCGCGAACAGCACAAGCACAGAGCCAGGCATGCGAACACCTCCTTGAGGGCCACGTGTGTATTGGCAAGAGGACGACCGGTTAGGCAGAACCGACTACTGCCCGACCAGTCCGCGCAGGAACTCGCGATTACGGCGGACGCACTCGAAGGCGCCGAGCTCGGTGATCTTCTCCCGACACTCCTCCTCGGCGATGATCCACCCGTCGTACCCGGCATCGCGCAAGGCCGCCATGATCCCCGGATAGTCGGTCACACCCTCGCCGAGCAGGCACAGCCCTTTGTCGGCCGTGATGTCCTTGAAGTGGATGTACTTA
>JALGUG010000142.1 GCA_029820995.1 Candidatus Zipacnadia bacterium | reverse complement strand
ACGCCCGCCGAGCCAGGAGACATCCGTCTTGCCCGTAGCGAGAGCCGCGCAGACTCGACAGGGCTGGTGGCGCTGGCTGGCCGAGCAGTCCGACAAGCTCGGTCCGCTGGTGACGCTGGTCGCGCTGGTGGCCATCTTCGCCCTTCGAACGGAGCACTTTTGGGAGATGGACAACCTGCGCGGCATCGGCCAGCAGACGGCCACCATCGCCATCGTGGCCATCGGCGAGACGATCGTGATCATCTCGGCGGGGATTGACCTGTCCGTCGGCCGACTGGCGGTGCTGGCCGGCATTTGTGCGGCGCTGGGCATGAAGGCGGACCTCCCACTAGCCTTGTCGTGCGCCATTGGAATTGCCGTCGGCCTGCTGGTTGGGTTGCTCAACGGCGCCCTGACCGCCTCCGTCAATATGCCTTCCTTCGTCGTCACGCTGGGGATGATGGGCATCTGCCGCGGCGTCTCGCTGCTCTTGGCGAAGGGCCAAACCATCAGCGGATTGCCGGAAGCCTTCACCAACCTCGGCTACCAGGAATATGCCGGCCTACCACTCAGCGTCATCTTGACCTTCGTGGCAGCAATCGGCATGTACGTCATCCTCCGCCACACGCGCCTGGGCCGCTATGCCTACGCGCTCGGCGGCAATGCCGAGGCCGCGCGGCTCTCGGGTGTCCCGGTCCGACTGGTCCAGACGGCTGTGTTCGGCCTGTGCGGGCTACTTAGCGGCGTCGCCGGGCTGCTGCTAGTCGCCCGTCTCTCGGTCGCCAGCCCGACCGCGGGTTTGAATTACGAGCTCAACGCCATTGCCGCCGTGGTCATCGGCGGCACCAGCCTCATGGGCGGGCAGGGCGGCGTCGGCGGGACACTCGCCGGTGCGCTCATCATGGGCGTGCTGATCAACGGTCTCGACCATCTCGGGGTTTCACCGCACTGGCAGCCGGTGGCCATCGGTGCTATTATCATACTTGCCGTGTTCATTGACTATTTGCGACGCCGCAGCCGCTAGCGCCGAGCCTCGGAGTCGGCCATGACGGGTGGCTTCCACCAAAACGGAGACCTCCCGGAGGGGCCGGACTACCAAGCGACTGCGCAGCAGTCGCAAGTATCCGGCCCGCAGCCCTGGAGGGATGTCCCTATGACTCGCTGCCTTGCCGTCTATATCACGCTCACGCTTCTCCTCGTGGCCCTGTTCGCCGGCTGCAAGCAGCAGACCGGACCGGCGGCTCCCGTCGCTCCCGTACCGGCCCCAACCACAGTCGAGAAGCCTGAACACCCGGCCACCACAGCGCAGTATCGCATTGCCGTCGTGCCCAAGGGCACGGCCCACATCTTCTGGAAGAGCGTGAAGGCCGGCGCCGAGGCCGCGGCCCAGGAGCTGGATGCGGAGATCCTGTGGAACGGCCCCGAACAGGAGACGGACATCGAAGGCCAGAAGCGAATCCTCGAGAACTTCGTCAGCCAGAAGGTGGATGCCATCGTCATGGCGGCCTGCGATGCCGACGGACTGATCCCGACGGTCAAGCAGGCGGCCCAAGCGGGAATCCCGACTGTTACCATCGATTCGGGCCTGAGCGATCCGGAAGCCTCGGTGTGCTACATTGCCACCGACAACGTCGAGGGCGGGCGCAAGGCCGGCGATAAGCTGGCCGAGCTGATCGGCGAGCAGGGCGCCGTAGGGCTAATCCCCTTCATCAAGGGGGCCGCCAGCTCCGACCAGCGCCAGCAGGGCTTTGAGGCAGCGATGGACAAGTACCCCCGGATCAAGATCGTCTCGACCCTCTTCTCCGAGAGCGACCCGGAGATCGCGCAGCGCGTCACGGAAGACATGATCACCGCCCACCCCGACCTGGCCGGCATCTTCGCCGCCAACGAGCCGGCCGGCGTCGCGGCGGCCCGGGTCATCAAAGAGCGCGGGCTGTCCGGCAAGGTCAAGCTTGTCGCCTTCGACTCCTCCGAATCGGAGATTGCAGCCCTCCGGGAGGGAACGATCCAGGCGCTGATTGTGCAGAACCCCTTCAAGATGGGGTATGAGGGCGTGAAGACCGCCATCGCGCACCTCCAGGGCAAACCCGTCGCAAAGACCATTGACACGGGCGTCACGGTCATCACCAAGGACACGATGGATCAGCCCGATATGATGAAGCTGCTCAATCCGTTGGAGGCCGCGGCGCCCCAGGCCGCTCGTGCTCATTAGCGCAGAGATGCCCCGAGCTGCTCGCGTCTGGTCCCGAGTTCACTTGCATTACGCCCTTGCCGGCGCCGCCGGCGCGTTTCTCGGTGTATGGGTCACTGGCGTTGAGCCCTATCGCCTGCAGGTCACCCGCCGCCGGATCGTTCTCGGCAACGGCCGCGGCCCGGAGTTGACCATCGCCCTGGTCACTGATGCGCACGTCAAAGATGACGCGGCAGAATCGCTGCTGCCGCAGGTGGTGCGCACGCTGAGCAGACGGCGGCCCGACCTCGTGGTGGTGACGGGGGACATCATCGAGAACGCGCGCTGCGACGCCGCGGGAGCCGTGAGCTGGATTGAGCAGCTCGAGGCGCCCCTCGGCGTCCACACCGTCTTCGGCAGGCACGACGACATATTCGGCGACCCCGGCCCGCCGGAGGTGCTGCAGGAGCTTCATCCGCTCCATGACGCCCATCGGCTGCTGGAAGTCAGCGGGAAGCCCTTTGCGCTCGCCGGCATTGACGAGCCGGATGACGGCCGGTTCGACCTCGGCCATGCGCTCGCCGGGGTTCCCGATGATCTGCCCGTCATCTTGCTCTCGCACACGCCCGACGTCATCTACACTGCGGCCGACGCCGGCGTGGACCTCGTCCTCGCCGGCCATACCCACGGCGGCCAGATCAAGCTCCCGTTCTACGGGGCCGTCTGCACCTTCACGCGCTATGGGCGCCGCTTCGCCGAAGGCCTATACCGCGTTAGTCGCACGCAAATGTACGTCGGCCGCGGGCTCGGCACAACTTGCTTGCCTGTGCGCTTCTGGTGCCGGCCGGAACTGCCTCTGTTAACCGTGCGCCTGCCGGCCTGATCGGTCGGCGCAAACCGCTCGCCGCGCGAAGGAAGGCTGCCTTATGCCCAACATTGACGTGCCTCTGCGCCAACGCGAACCCGTGGACGTCCTCGTCGCGGGCGGCGGACCCGCCGGTCTGGCCGCGGCTCTCGCCGCCGCCGAAGAGGGCGCCCGTGTCCTCCTCGTCGAGCAGACCAACTGCCTCGGCGGCGCCGCGACCTCGATGCTCGTGCCCTGCTTCTGCCCCTTTACCACCGGCGGCAAGCCGGCCACCGGCGGCATCGGCCTGTCCATCTTGCAAGACATGAAGGCCCGCATGGGCGACGACAGCGACCGCCTCAACTGGGTGCCGATTGATCCCGAGGTCCTGAAGGTGCTCTGCGACGAGCGCGCCGCGCAAGCGGGTGTCGAGGTCTTGCTGCAGACCTTCCTGGCCGACGTTATCAGCGCTGAGGGCCGAGTTCAGTCGGCGATTATCGCCAACAAGAGCGGCCTCCAGGCCGTCCCGGCCCGAGTGTTCGTGGACGGCACTGGCGACGGCGACCTCTCTGTCCGCGCGGGAGCTCAATACCAACAGGGCGACGCCGAAGACGTCGTGATGGGCTGCACACTTTGCTTCATCCTCACGAACGTGAGCCGCGCGCGATTCACCCAGTACCTGAAAGATAGCGGCGACGGCGGCCAGATCCCCCAGGCCATCGCGCGGGCGAAGTCGGCCGGCGACCTGGACATCATCGAGCCCTGCACTGCCGCCCTCGTCTGGCCGTACGAGCACACCGCAGGCCTCAACTTCGGCCACGTCTATCCGCCGGATCCCGCCAACCCCGAGCACCTCACCGCGGCCACCGTCGAGGGCCGCGCCCTGGTGCAGACGCTGGTCAACTTCATGCGCCAGTATGTCCCCGGCTTCGAGCACGCTCACCTGGCGGCCACCGCTCCGCTGCTGGGCATTCGCGAGACCCGGCGCATCGTCGGCGACTACGTGGTCACGCTCGACGACTACCTCGCCTGCCGCAGTTTCGACGACGATGTGGCGCGCAACGCCTATTTCATTGACATCCACCCCGGCCGCACAACCACGGCCACGCGTGAGGGCGGGACGGTCCATGAGGGCCATCGCCTGGCCCCGGGCGAGAGCCACGGCATCCCCTATCGCGCCCTCACGCCGCGCGGCCTGAGCAATGTCCTCGTCGCCGGGCGCTGCCTCTCGACGGACCGCGTCGTCCAGGGCTCCATTCGGGTCATGCCGCCCGCCTTTGCCACCGGCGAGGCCGCCGGCGTTGCCGCGGCCCTGGCCCGCGAACTCGACGATGTGCGCCAGGTTCACCTTGAGGACCTGCAGGGCAGGCTCCGCGCCCGCGGAGCGCGAATAGATGCCTGAGAGGGCGTCTGATAAGCTCTGGGCGCGCCGAGGAGGGCCCGAATACGAGGCTCCGGCGACAGCCGGAGACGAAGTATCCGGCCCGGATTGGCTGGACCGAGACCGGAATCACGCCCGCAACCGGGCGCGTTCCGGGTATGCTGGCAATGTGGGGTATTGCGGCTGAGGTGCCGTACAGGACTTCCGACACCCGAGGAGAATCCGATGCGAAACCGTTCGAACCCGATCCCAAGCCTTGCCCTGTGCGGGCTGCTGCTCGCGAGCCTGACGGCGGGCCTGTGCGCTCAGGAGGCCGCCGGTCCTGATCCGAAGGCCTATCTGCCCAAGATCAGGTTCGCCGGGCACGATGATCCCGCCATGAAGGCTCAGAAGCTCGACGGCGAGCAGTACTTGCCTGTCGCCTACGACTTCGACGGCGATAGCGACCTGACCAACAACGTGGCCCACTACAAGGTCGGCTCGCACGGCGGCCGGCAGCAGGCGACCGTATACTTCCACCGGGCGGCTAAGCCCGCGACCGTGAATGGGCAGCAGTGCACCGTCTACGAGTACTGGTTCTACTTCGTGCGGGAGACCTTTCCAACTGCGCGAGCGCACGACTGGGAGGCGTACTTCGTCTACCTGCCCCAGGGCTCCCCGGCGGGCCAGTTCCCCCAGCCGGTTAGCATCGCCCACACCTACTACTCGCACCTGCACGTGCTGCCGCACAGTCGCCTCGCCCTGTTCAGCAACACGCAGTTCCCGCAGGTCAAACTGGTCTATCTGCAGGCTGATGGCGGTTCCCACGCTCTGCGCAGCGGCACCGGCATGTTGGCCGAGATGCCGGAGCCGGACAACCTCGCCGACCTGGTCGCCCTGTGGCCCAAGTGGAAGGGCAAGCCCTGGAAGGACTTCGCCAAGGTCCTCGACGGCCGCCAGACCGGCCTGGCCTTCAGCACCGGGGAGTGGAACCTGGTGCGGGTGAGTCAGACCGCAAGCCTGCCTGCTTCTTTCGGCACCGTACCCGCACCGTGGGCCCGGCGCGAGTGGAACGAGCCGCCCGGTGCGCCGGCCAGGCTCGACCTCGCCGGAGCTACGCGGGTCGCCGAGGGCGAAAAGAACGTCACCGTTCAGCCGACGCAGCCCGCTCAGCCGCCAAAGCCCGCCACGCCACCGGAGCAGCCGCCCAAGCCCGAGCCGCCTCAGGGTCAGCCACCCAAGCCCCCCCAACCTCAGCAGCCGCCCCCGATCCCGCCGCAGACGCCCACACCACAGCCCGGCCAGGTCGCGCCGCCCATCGTCACTGCCCCCAAGCCCCAGCAGAAGGTCCCGCGCCGCGTCGAGGTCATCGGCACCGCGCCGCCCGGCATGCTGGTAATCTGCAATATTGACGCCTTCGCCTTCGAGGACGGCCAGTGGAAGTTCGTCAAGGAGATCGCCGGCGCCCGCCGGGTCGCCGATCAACAGGGCAATTTCAAGATCATCGTCGCCGCACCGAAGCTATGGAACGATCTGAACCGGCCGGTCTCGTACGTCTTCAAGGTCTGGTGCGAGACCGACACCGGCGCAAAATCACAGGAGGTCCGCATCCCCTGCCGGTCGGACTGAGGAGCGGCATCCGGCGCACTGCGTAGCTGGAAGCTGTCTCAAGACCCGTGCAGCAGCACGTTTGAGCGCCATTGCCGTTGCTCGTTGAGGCTACGAAACCGCTTCCAAGGTCATCTTCGACCTTGCGCCAGCCAGTAGACGGCATTGACGAGCAGGGCGGCTTCCTCCGGACTAATCTGCTCAGTGTATTCGTACTTCTCGCCGGCCTTGACCGTCTTGCAGCCCAGGTTGATTCCGCTGAGCACTACGCGGCCCTTGCCCACTTGACCGGCCACGACCGTGGCGTCGCCGCCGGCGTTGCCCTGGCGCTCGCTGACCACTACCGCCGTCCCCTGCGGCCCCGGCTTGAGCTTGATGTAATCGGCAAACCCCGACTGAAACTGCCGGCCAACCTCCATCCTCGTGGCCTCGAGATAGGCTGCGAACGCGGGGTCCTTGGCCTTGTTCGGGAAACGTTCCCGCAGGGCCTGGCCGCTGACCACCGGGTGATCGGCCGCCACTCTCATCGCAGTGATCGGAACATAATCCGGAGCCTCCGCAATCTCGGGGAAAATGGGGTGACTGACGGGCATATACCCCACCGAGTGGTGAATCAGCAGCGCGCCGCCGCCCGCCTCCACGAAGCCGCGCACCTCGGCCTCCCAGGCGTCGCGCAGGTTGGGCGCCGGTTGACCCGAGCCCATGTTCGGCACGATCAGCACATCATAACGAGATAGCCCGGCGGCATCGAGGTCCTCCACGTACTCGACCACCAGGTCCTCCTGCTTCCCCAGCGTGGTCATTATCGCCCTCGCGCCCAGGTCACAGCCGGTCAGCGGCGTTCTGAGGTTCTTGAGGACCGCCACGTACAGCTTCGCTGGATCCTTCTTCGGGAGCCTCAGGCTCGCGGTGGACTTGGGCTTCAGCCGGAGAAACTTGGTGCCGGGGTGCAGCGACCGCTGAATCGGCTCCAGTTGCGCCGGCGGCACGCCCTCCGGCACGGCGTAGTCCTGCGGCGCCGCGAGCAGATAGAAGTTCACCGTGCCCGCCTTGACTGTCGCCGGCACCGTCCCGGCGAACTCGGACACTCGGCCTCGTTCAATCTCGATGATGCGCGCGTCTTTGGCGACGGGAACATTGCCGAGTGTGATGTCGAAGCTTCGGGTCTCGTTGACGTGTCTATTGTAGGCGGCAAGCACAGTGTGCTTGCCGTCCGTCAGAGCAGTCACTTCGATGTCGCCCGCGACCTCCGAAGGCACGGTCAGCGGCGCCTTGCCCGCCAGGTAACGGACCAGCGGCCCTATCAGCTCCGGCGGTGGATCGAGCAGAGCCAGGTAGGCGGCAACGCCCTTCCCGGCCCGGCATATCGTCGCCCCCGGCTGATCTCCAATCTTGGCCACGACCTCGGCCTCGGTCCCCGCTACAGTCACATAGGCTGAGCTAACCTGCTGGGATACTCCCTGCAACGGCTTCCCCGTGCCAAGCAGGTCCGCCGGCCCCTCCGCGCGCTCGCCCGGCTTCACCTTGCAGAGCTTGGCGAGGGCGGCGTTCTGCGCCGTCTCGCCCTCGACCAGCACCGCGCCCCCGTCGCGGACCCAGGCCGCAATCAAGGCCGCGGTCTCCGGCTCGAGTTCCCGCTGGCTGGGCGTAATCAGCAGGCGATAGCGATCCAGTGACTCCCGCGTAAGATGGCGCGTAAACAGGACTTCCACCGGCAGATTGCGCAGCAGCACGTGCTGCTTGATCCGCTGTTCGTAATCTACCAGGCCCCCGGCCTTCTCGCCCCGGCGGACCGAATCGTACCACCCGGCGCGGCTACGCAGCACCGCGGCATAGCGCACCGGCCGGCAGCGGGCGAGGATATCGCCGAGGCCGGTATCCCTGAGCATCCGGAAGCCCTGATAGCAGGCCTCGGTGACCTCGGGGTACATGCGCGAGAAGGTCAGGTCGAAGTACCACAGCGCGTTGGCACCGCACATCAGGTGCTGCCGCAGGTTCAGCGCCACCTGGTCGGCCTTGTACAGGCACCCATTGACGGTGAACACGGGCCGATCGTTCCCCTGCGCACCGCGGATGTAGGCCATCATGTACCGCGTATGGTCCAGCTCGGTGCTGTACAGGTCGCTGCAATTACTGCTCACCCACTGGGACTGCGTCTCCAGGTCGTGATAGGCCTGCAGGCGGTAGTGGTTGTTCGGACTCGTGACGTGGAAAACGAACGCCTCCGGGTTGTCCTTTCGCACGGCAGCCGTCATGTCCCGAATCAGATCATTAATCACCCCCATCTTGAAGAACATCCAGTTATGCATGGCCGGCTCGGCCAGCCGATGAAAGTCCAGCTTCTCGGGCATCTTCATCCCGTACTTCTCTGCGAAGCCCTTCCGGCAGGCTGCGCAATTGCCCGGGAACTCGAACTCGTCCACCAGGTAGTATCCGTCCGCCCGGTAGCGGGCCGCCTGCTTCGCCACCGCCACATAGTCGTCGTGGTCGGCGTACGGACACAGCCGCTCCTTCTTCGGGAAGGCCCGTGGGGCCAAGCACACGCCCACGCCCCGTCTGTGCGCCTCCTTCAGCAGCGGCTCGATGTACTCCGGATGCCGATCGTCCGCGATGATGTAGTTGCCGCCCCTCTCGACGATCTCTCGCACCAGCCGGGGGATGAGCACAGCGGGATCCTTGACCGTTACCGTGCTCAGGAACCAGCCCAAGCCGCCGTGGATCCGGAGGAAATCCTGCCCCAGGACCGGCACGCGCGGCGGTGGAACGTCGCCGGGCCTCTCCGCCTTGCCCAGCAGCACGCCGGGCGGGTTCTTCCACGCCAGGTAGGTCCGGCGCACGGCAGTGTGGTCGCCCCGCGCCGCGACGAAGGCTCCCTGCGCGCGCCCGTCCTCCAGCTTCGTGCTGATGATCGCCGTATGCCCGTGAACCGCATGAACGTAGGGGCTCACCCGGCCCGTTTGCTGGAGGTCTACCAGTTCGCCGACGGCCTCGCCGCGGTCGTCCTCAAAGGCCAGCCAGCCCTCCTTCATGTAGGGGCGGACGTCGTCGAAGGGCCGGTAGAATTTGCCCGCCTGCAACACGCAGCGCTTGAGGCCCTCGGCCGACTCGTACCACATCGTGTCGTGAACGCCGTCGCCGCCGGGCGCCCAGCCCGTAAAGCGGCTGACGCTGTTCGCCTTCTTGGCCGTGATGCGATAAAAGACCGCCTCGCTCCCTGCAAAGAGCGCGTATCTTACCGACAGATCCGGCCCGGCGAAGGTAACTGTCTTGCAGACCGGGCCGTCCTCGGTGAGTGCCGCCTGATACGCTTCGGGTTCCTCCCGATAGCGAAAGTGATTGCCGCGACCGCGGTCCACGCGCCTCCAGGTCGCGAGCTCATTGTCCGTGCGCGCACCCAGCGGCGCAATCGCCGCGATCTCCGGCACGGCCGGATCCAGGAGCACCCTCAGCCGGTCGTTGTGCAGCTCGAAGCCTTCGTCCGAGCTCTCGGCGGAAAGCATCGGGGCGGCCGCTCCACTCTTGCTCTCAGTAGGCCCGAAGTACAGGTAGATCAGTTTCTGCTGGTAGGGCTTGAGGCCAACCAGGGTCAGCACCTCGAAGGCCTCCTGCTGGCCGTCGAGGACCCGGATCTGACAGGGAAGTTCGTACCCCGCGTAGGTGAAGACGCGGGCCGATTCCGGCTTCGTGCCTTCAGGGAAGCTCAGGCGCGCTGGGTCCACGCAGATGCTGACCGGCGCAGCCGGCCGCTCCAGGCCGATGGGCTCTCCCAGCACCACCGGCAGCCTCGTGGTGGCCGACCGGAGGTGCCACGGCGCGCGGTGCGCCTGACTGAGGTAACAGGGATTGGCCGCGGGCGCGCGCAGCTCGTACGGGTCGTAGATGCGAATGGCCTCGCCCGGCCCGGGCAGAGCACCGAAGGCGCGGCACAGAATGTTCTCGAAAACGTGCTTGGCCGCCGGCGGCCGCATCTCGTCGCGGAAGAGACCGAAGAGCTGCGTGATAATGAGCGTCCCCTTGCCCGCCACCTGGTCCGCGACCAGCAGCGCGGCCTTCTTCGGATCGCCCTGCTTGCAGAACAGGCAAGTGAAGCTGTCCCCCCAATCAGTCCACCAGCCATACGCCTTTCCCACGTCTCCGCTCACCTTGTGCGGATTGCTCAGGATCGGATGTTTGGCCCCGGGGGTAGCGGCCGCCTCGTAGTACTCGCCCTGCGTGGAACCGGGGTGTTTGAGGCCCAGGTCCGCCAGGAACTTGACCACCGTGCCCGTAGCCAAGGCATTGTAATCGAATACAACTGTGCCGCCCCGCGACAGCAGAGCCTTGACCGCCGCGGCGCGCTCCGGGACCGCGAACACGTTGGCTGCTGCCTTGCCACCCGAGTACTGGCCCACGTAGAAGAGTTGGGCCTCGCCCACCGCCTCGGCGAAGCCCTCCAACTGATCCCCCTCGAAGCGCCTGGCGTCCACATCATAGAGCGTGAGGTCCCGCCCGGGCGCATTCCCGTAAACGACCATCACACGCTCCCCGGCAAGGCCCACGGACGCCAGGCTCGAGCCCAGCACCGGCAGCAGGACAACCACAAGACGAACCGCCTTGAAACCTGAGCACGCTCGTACGATTCCCCCCATACGACATCCCCCATTTCACCGAGCATCCAGCCGCAACGCGCTGCGGCCCAAGGCCTGCCGGCGTTTCTACACCCGAAGTTAGTCCTTCGCCCAGCCCCAGAACTCGGCCGGCCCTCCACGGGTCAGGACTCCCAGATACCCCGTGCGGTGATTGTTGCGCTCGGGGACGTAGACGGCGGGACACTCGGCGATCACCGTGGTCCGGTCCGCAGCAAGCACGCGCATCGCTACGCGGTCTACCATCACCTCCCCCTCCAGGACATATTCGCCGCCTCGGGACCACTTGGCGCTCTCGTCCTCCCAGAGGACCTTGTGCGCCAGGTTCTCTAGCCGGCAGCCCTCGCTCGTGAGCAGGCAGGCGAAGCCCTCCTGCAGATCCTTGTTCGCCTGAAACACGAGCCCCGCGGCACGGGTGCCTTCGCCCACCCGCACCCGGCATCGCCAGATCCCCTCAATCCCCGCAAGGTTCATGTTCAACGCCACGGCCTGTTCCGGGGCACCCTTCTGCCTGAGGTGCGTCTGGGCGTCGTCGGCCCATTCCCACTGTCCGTCCCCCAAGGCCACCCATCCGGCACCTAACTGCTGTGATGGCCCCGGCCTCGCCGGTTCCGCCCGTCCCGCGGCCTGCTGCGTGGCCTCCGAGAAGCCCCAGAACTCGGCCGTCCCCCTCCAGGTCATAAAGCCCATGAACCCGCTCCTGGCCGCATCGCTCTCAGGCACTTTGACCCACGGGGTCTCCTGAATGATGGTCCTGCCGTCGGACTCAAGAAGCTGTGCCCGGGCCTCTCCAAGACGCGTCTCCGCTCGCAGCACATACTCGGTGTCGTAGCGCCAGTTGCCCTGCTTGCCGGACCAGAGGGAGTCTGCGGGGAGGCGATACAGCATCAGCGACCCGCCGCCGGGGGTTCCTCCCAGCCAGGCAATGAAGCCTTGATCTGCCTGTTCGTTTGCCTGGAATAACATGCCGGCCCCGCCGGCGCCCTGATCCACTTTCAGGCGGCATTCCCACTGGCGCAGCGCGCCGCGCATTCGGCGGTCGAGGGCCGAGCTGCGCTCCACGGGCGCACACTGACGCAGCCGCTGCTTCGCCGCAGTCGTCCACATCCAGTTGCCCGGCCCGACGACCGTCCATGTGGAGCCCTCT
>JALGUG010000454.1 GCA_029820995.1 Candidatus Zipacnadia bacterium | reverse complement strand
CCCGCATTGCCCCGATGGCCCTCATGGGGCGAGCGGTCTCGATCCTACGCGCTCAGGGCGATGCTACACAGGCCGTCAGGGCGGCGCAGAAAGCCTGCGAGCGTCGCTCGGCCAAAGCGGAAGCCGAACTCGTCCTGGGTGTGGCCCATGCGCTTGCGGGCAACCTCGACTTCGCCCGCCTGCATATCAACAAGGCAGTGAAAATGGCCCCGGACGAGCCGCGATACAAGCAAGCTCAGACGCTGCTCTCCGGCAGCGCCGGCGCACCCTAATCTGCGGCGGCTGGACCACTCAACGGCTGTTTGGCCGTCGCAAGTATCGGACCGACAAGCGTCATGGTGTCGCGCCCAGAGCCTCTAACGCCGGCGTAAAGGGCAGCCCGAGATTCCGAGCAATGCGCTCGTTCGTCGTTCGGCCGCCATAGAAGCACAGCGCCGTCTGGAGCACACGGTCTTGCCGAATGGCTGCCTCGATCCCCTGATTTGCCAGCGCCAGTGCGAAGGGACGGACGGCCGCCGCCAGCGCAAAGGTAGCGGTGCGCGGGACGGCGCCGGGCATGTTTGGGACGGCATAGTGCGTGATGCCCTCCACGACATACGTGGGGTCATCGTGGCTCCGTGGCTCCGTGGTCTCGATGGCACCGGCGCGGTCACATGAGACATCTACGATGACCGCGCCGCGCGGCATTTCTGCCAGCATGTCTCGGGTCACAATGTGGTCTTGGCGCGTGAGGTCCCACATCACCGCATTGACCAGTAGCCACGCGCCGGAGAGTGCGTGTCGCACCTCGTCCGGTGCAGGGGAGCAGACCTCCAGGTCAGGCCCGAACTCCCGGCGGAGCTGCTCGCGGCGTGCCTCTCGCTCCTCGACGACCACGACGCCGACCCCCAGCGCTTGGGCGGCTACGCACGCACTGGTCCCCACAACGCCTCCGCCCAGAATTACCACCTTCGGCGGATCGGCGCCTTCGGTGCCTGCGAGCAAGACCCCGGGGCCTCCGGCGCTGCGCGCCAGCAGTTGGGCGCCGGTAAGCACCGCCAGCTTCCCGGCGATCTCACTCATCGGCTTCAGCAGTGGGCGCCGCCCCTGTTCATCTTCCGCTCGCTCGAAACACAAACCGGTCGCCTCAGCCTTCAGCATCGCCTCCGCCAGCCTCGGCCTGCTGGCAGCCAGCAGGTAGCAGAACAGGGCCTGACCCTTACGCAACAACGGAAACTCGGGCGGCTCCGGCTGCTTGACCTTTAGCACGAGGTCGGCCCCGGCCCAGACATCTTGGCCTGTCGGAACCATCTCAGCGCCTGCTTCCCGGAACGCCGCGTCGTCCAGCCCGCTGCCCACCCCCGCCGACTGCTCAACCAGCGTCCTGTGGCCTACGGCGCACAACTCGGCCACCGTGGCCGGGACCGCGCCGACCCGGTTCTCGCCGACCACCATCTCTTTGGGAACACCGATAACCATCGGCCATTGCCTCCTCCGCTCAACGCGGCATTCGCTTTCCTTTCCTCCGGGGCGCGCCAAAACCTGCCGAGGAGGGCCTTGCCGCCAATGTGCGAAACAGAACGGGACATTTCTCACGGAGAGAAGCGTCTCACCAGTGCTTATTCCCGGTCCGCTTAGGCCGGCGACTTTTCTGGAGCGACCGAATCGATTCCTGGCCTTGGCCAGGGTCGGGCAGCGCACCGCTCGCGTCCACATCCCCAACCCCGGCCGGCTGGAGGAGCTCCTCGTACCGGGATGCGAGGTGTACGTTCGCGCTCACGGCCAGTCTGAGCGCCGGACCGCCTTCGACCTGGTACTGGTCCCCGCCGGTGACGCGCTGGTCAGCATTGACTCAAGGCTGCCGCCACACCTCCTGGAGGAGGCCCTTTGGCGGGGCCGGGCCCGCGTCCTGGGCAAGCCCCGGAAGATCCAGCGAGAGGTTGTGCATGGAGCCAGTCGCTTCGATCTACTCGTGACGACCCTCACGGACGTGTGGTGGGTGGAGGTCAAATCGTGCACGCTGGTGGTGGATGGAGTGGCCCTTTTCCCCGACGCTCCGACCGTTCGGGGAGCGCGTCACGTTTGGGAACTCGCGCAGCTCGCACAAGCAGGTGGTCGGGCCGCCATCGTCTTTATCATCCAGCGCCCCGATGCGCGCTCCTTCCGGCCGTTCCAGGCCGCCGATCCGACTTTTGCCGCGGCGTTGCGCTCTGCGGCAGCCGCAGGTGTGGCGGTGCACGCCTATTGTTGTGCGGT
>JALGUG010000141.1 GCA_029820995.1 Candidatus Zipacnadia bacterium | reverse complement strand
CGCGAACTGGCCTCGGACCTGTGGCGCCAGGGGGCCAACGTCCTGGCCGCGGCGGTCAACAACACACAACCCGAACAAGGCTTCCTCTGCCAGGTCAAGTTTGAGTTCTGAAGGCCGCGAACTCTGGCCGGCGGTTGTAGCTGCACCCAAGAAGGTGAGCTCGCCCCTGCCGGCGAACCTGCGAATGCCATGCGATTGAAAGAAGATCAGGAACTCGAAGAGTACCGGGCGTTGATGGAGACGCCCGAGAAGTTCGAGGAGGGCTTCGGCTGGAACACCGTGATCGGAGCCCTGTTCATCGGCCTGGTCATGATGCCGGGCTCGATCTATCTCAGCCTGATGACCGGCACCTCGATGGGTCCGGCGGCCGAATGGGTCACGATCATCCTGTTCATCGAGGTCGCCAAGCGGTCGTTCCAGGTAATGACCCGCCAACAGGTGTACATCCTGTACTACATCGCGGGCGGCCTCACCGCGGTGATCGGCGTCGTGGCGCTGGCCGGCGGGCCCTTCGGCAGCCTAATCTGGGCCCAGTATCTGCGGGCCTCGGCCCCCAGCAACCTCATCGCCGAGGTGCCCAATTGGGTGGCTCCTCCGCCCACTTCCGAGGCCATTCATCTGCGCACGTTCTTCCACCGCGACTGGTGGATCGCCAAGCCCCTGGGGCCGATTGCTCTGATGCTCATCGGTACCATCCTGAGCAAGGCCGCCTGGCTCAGTTTCGGCTACACACTGTTCCGTCTCACCTCCGACGGCGAGAAGCTCCCCTTCCCCATGGCGCCCATCGCGGCCCAGGGAGCGACCGCCCTGGCCGAGAGCTCCTCCAAGACCGAGACCTGGCGCTGGCGGGTGTTTTCCATCGCCACCATGATGGGCATCGGGTTCGGCGCCATCTATGTGGGGATTCCGGCCTTGTCCGGGGTGATGCTGGTCCGGCCGGTGCAGATCTTGCCGATCCCCTGGATTGACTTCACCCAAGGGACCGAGCGCTTCCTGCCCGCGGCTCCCATCGGCATCATGACCAACGCGGGGACCATTTTCATGGGTTTTGTCTTGCCCTACTGGATGGTCGTCGGCAGCTTCGCCGCCGGGATGGCCACGATCTTCGTGAACCCGATTCTGCAGGTCGCCGGCCTGCTGCCGACCTGGCAGCCGGGCATGGACACCATCTCCACGCAACTGTCCAACGGCATTGACTTCTGGATCTCCTTCGGTATCGGTACCGCCTTCTCGGTGGCAGCTCTTGGCTTTTACAAGATGTACCGCAGTTGGATGGAGGCGCACAAGACGCGGACGAAAGGCCAGGGCGTCTTCGGCAGTCCGCCCGAAGGGCGCGGCGACGTTCCCGTCGTCTGGGCCGTCGTGACCTTCCTGGCTACGACTGTGGGGTATGTGGTTCTGTGCCGCGTGCTGGTACCCAAGTTCAACATCTGGTTCATCATCTTCTTCGGCTTCATTTGGACGCCGCTACAGTCGTACGTCAATGCCCGCATGTTCGGTCTGACCGGTCAGTTCGTGCCCTTCCCCTTCGTCCGGGAGGCTACGTTCATCCTCAGCGGCTACCAGGGCGTCAAGATCTGGTTCGCGCCGATCCCGCTGGCCAACTACGGGGCGCAGGCGCAGCGGTTCCGAGAAGTTGAGCTAACCGGCAATAAGTTCACCAGCGTGATCAAGGCCGAGCTCTTGATGTTCCCGATCATGATGGTCTGCGGGTTCATCTTCTGGACCTTCGTCTGGAAGCTCAATCCCATTCCCTCGGTGGCGTACCCCTACTGCCAGAAGATCTGGCCGTACCAGGCTCGGATGAGCTGGATCTGGATGTCCTCCACCACCGGCACCGAGACCGCACAGATCTTCCGCGAGACGATCAAGCCGTGGGTCATGGGCGGCGGCTTCGTGTTCGGGCTGGGATCGTACATGCTTCTGTACCGCATCGGCTGGCCGGTGGTGCTGATTTACGGCTTCATCCGCGGCATGGGGATGTTCCCGCACCAGGTGATTCCGCAGATGGCCGGCGCCGTGCTCGGCCGGTACTATTTCGCCCGGCGCTTCGGCGAGAAGGAGTGGCGCCAGTATACGCCGGTGCTGGCGGCCGGATTTGCCTGCGGCATGGGGCTAATCGCCATGTGCACCATCGCCATCGCCCTGGTCTCCCAGTCCATCAAGGAGTTCCCGTTCTAGACAGGCTGCACTGCCACCCGCAACCCGACCCGGGCTTCGAGCGCCCGGGTCGCTTGCCTTTGCCCCCCATGGCTAGTACAATTCGACCCGTCGCTCACCGCTCCGGCCCGGCTCGGGCCCCCGGAGGTCAGCCATGACACGCTCGTCGCTCCTCGTCGCTGCGCTGCTGTCGCTGTCCGTCGGCGTCCTGGCCCAGGACGCGCAGCCCCCCCAGCCGCAAGCTCCCGACCAGATTGTGGCCGCATACCTGAACGCTTGGAAGGATAATGACCTCGACGCCATGTACGCGCTCACTGCGACCACGGACGATGATCCGGATGCGATGATTGACGAGGCCGAGTTCAAGCTGCTAATCCCCAAGCTGATGACACCCCTGGAGGTTGTCTCCGTCAAGCGTGCCGCCATCGAGGACCAGGAAGCCGTCTGCTCATATACCGCGACGTTCTCCACGATGTCGGCCCTGATGGGCTTTCTGCAAAGCATGCAAGGGCTCGCGGCGCTCGGCGAGCAGAAGACCGACGAGGCCAAGACCGGCGCCCCGAAGCAGCCGGCAGACGATCAGGCCGAGGACGCCAAAACCGAAGAACAGGAGATGAGTCTGGAGGATGTGGGTCAGCTCTTCGGCGCGCTGGGCCGGCTCCAGCAGCAGATCATCCGCCACGAGGCCGAGCTCGCCAAGACGGCCGACGGCTGGAAACTGATGATGTGGTACGACCCTGAAACGCAGAGCTGGCACTTGCCCGGCGGGTTCGAGTATCCGAAGGATGCTGCCCTCAGGCAAAAGCAAGGCGGAGAATCGCGCACGTGCCCGCACTGCGAGAAGACCTTCACGGGCAAGGACGTAGATGATTATGTCTTCTGCCCCTTCTGTGCCCACAAGCTTGGCGAAGACGAGGGGAAGGTGAAGATGCAGTTCGAAACGCCATGACCACAACCATTGCGCAATGTCCGGCATCAGAGCGAGTGAAGCGCCTGCGGGAACGAGCGCGCACGCGCCACGTGTACGGCACGTACGAGCGCAAGCTGTGGGAAACCCGCTCGTGGCGGGAGACGGCGGGGGAGCTGTGGTGGATTGTGCGCAAGGGCAAGAAGGTCGCCGCCGTGTTGAGCCACATGACGCCGGCCCTGGACCCCGATGAGCTGCTTGTCGGACGCTACCCGGCGCACGCACCAACCGAGGCGGAGCAAGCAGAGCTTGCGGAGGCCGACCAGGTCTGGGCCTGGCAGCCCCGCGTCTGCGGGCAGACGGGCCATATGGCGATTGATTACGAGAAGCTGCTGCGCCTCGGCGTGCGGGGGATCATGGCCGAGATCGAGCAATACCGGGCCCAGCTCGATATCGCCCGGCCGACCGACCAGGAAAAGGACGCCTTCTATCGGGCGGCGCTGGAGGCGCTGGAGGCGGTCTGTGTCCTGGCCCAGCGCTACGCCGCCCGAGCCCGCGAGCTGGCCGCCGAAGCAACCGACCAGGCGCAGCGGGCGGAGCTGGAGGAGCTGGCCCGCATCTGCCGGCACGTCCCTGCTCAGCCGGCCCAGACCTATCACGAAGCCCTCCAGTCGGTGCATTTCGTGACCTTTTGCATCATGGCTTCCGAGCCGGCCAATCTCTTCTGTCCGGGGCGGATGGACCGCTGGCTCTATCCGTACTACCGCCGGGACCTACGCGAAGGCCGCCTCACCCCCGAGCGCGCGCAGGAGCTCCTGGATTGCTTCTTCATCCTGATTAACGAGAACGTCGGCCCCGGCCTCGCCGTGGGCGTCATGATCGGCGGCCAGGATGGACATGGCAACGATGTCACCAACGAGCTCTCGTACATGTGCCTGCAGGCCAAGGAGAACACGCGGCTGGCCTATCCGACCGTGGGCCTCTGCTACCATCCCCGCACGCCCGAGGAGCTGCTCCGGCGGGGCTGCGAACTCCTGGCGCTGGGCACCGGCGACCCGGCCATCTTTAACGACCAGGTGATCTCGGAGGGCCTGCGCCGGGCGGGCCTCTCGCGCGAGGAATCGTACCTGTACATCAACTCGACCTGTGTGGAGATCTCGCCCATCGCGAGCAGCAACATCTGGGTGGCCAGCCCGTACTTCAATCTCACGCAAACACTGCTCGACATCATCAGCGACATCGCCGCACGCAAGCTCCCGCAGCCCAGCCGCATCGAGGACCTTCTCGCCGAGCACAAGCGGCGCATGGCACAGCAGATCGCGCGCGCCGTGGCGGAGCAGAACTCCTGTCGCGAAGCGCGGCGGCGGTTTGGCGGCTATCCGCTCCTGTCATGCTTCGTGAACGACTGCCTCCACCGCGGCAAAGACCTTGACGCCGGCGGCGCCCGGCACAATTGGATCGAGTGCTCCTTTGTGGGATTGGCCAACTTGGTCGATTCGTTGGCGGCCATCGCCCGCCTAGTGTTTGAGGAGCAGGCAGTGACTTTGCAGAGGCTATGGGAGGTGCTGGAGAGCGACTTCGCTGAGGCTGAAAGCCTGCGGCAGCGGCTCCTGAACGATGCGCCCAAGTATGGCAACGATGACGACACGGTGGATGCGCTCGCGGTGGAGATCACCGAGTTCCTGGCCGCGGAGTGCGCTAAGCACGAGGTGGTGCACAACGATCGGTACTATCCGGGCTTCTTTTGCTGGGTGATGCACGGACGATTGGGCGCGCAGACCGGCGCCTCGCCCGATGGGCGGAGGGCGGGCTGGGCTTTCGCGGACGGCGCCGGGCCGGCCCAGGGGCGGGAGCTGTGCGGGCCCACGGCCGCGGTCAAATCCACGACGAAGTGGGACCACACGCCGAACCTGGGCGGGCTGGTGCTCAACCTCAAGTTCAGCGCGCGCGCTCTGGACACCGCCGAGGCGCGGGAGAAGTTGGCGGCGCTGATTAGAACATACATGCAGCTTGGCGGCCTGGAGACGCAGATCAACGTGGTGAGCCGGGACACGCTGTTGGACGCCCAAGAGAACCCCGAGCAGCATCGCGATCTGCTCGTCCGCGTCGCCGGATACAGCGATTACTTCGTGGGCCTTGATCCGGTCCTGCAGGACGAGATCATCCGGCGCACCGAGCACGAGGCCGTGTAGTTCTCGCCCTCGGCGTTCAGGGCGACTGAGAGTGGTTGGAGGCGAGCTGGATGCGACGCAAGGGCTGCTGGATCGCGGCGGGCGTGATTGCCATTCTCCTCGTTGGCGGCGTTGTGGGGGGCCTGATCGCCCTGAAATGCGCGGCGCCGAAGCCTCCGGAGTGGCTGACGAATCCGCCGGCCGACAATGCCTTCGACGATTACGTCCGCGCCGCCGAGCTGCTGGAAGCGCGCGGCCTTCAACCGAGAAAGTTCTTGAAACCGGGCTTCGATCCGGCGAAACGGGCGAAGTTTGTGCAGGCCAACCAGGATGTGCTGGAGATCCTCCGAGAAGCGGCGCAGAAGGAGTGCGCGGTCGCAGATGTGCCTCCCCCGACCCAGCATCGCTGCGCCGAGAGGCTCCGCAGGCTGGCGCGATTTGCGGCGGCTGCAGGAGATAGACCGGCGGGCGCCCGGCTATCGGGACGTCCTGGCTGCTGAGAGGCACTATGTGCAGCAGCAGGGGCCGGTACCCCTCATCATGCGCCTGTGGGGCCCCTGGATCACGAGGCCCCTCAAGGCCAAGGCAGAGCAAAAGCACACCGCGGCGGCAGCGACACGGCAGGCGCTGATCGCGAAGCTGGCTACGGGGGCACCCCGGCGAGGCCCGGGCGCGGCACAAGGAGACGAGAAACCTCGGCAGCCGCAGTGAGGTCCAGACGCGGGGCACTCTAAGCCCGCTCCCCGCGCACGATTAGCACCGGCCTGTCGCAGCTCCGGATCAGGTCCTCGGCCAGCGAACCGAAGAACAGCCGCTGCAGGCCTCGTCGCGGCATTGCCGGCATTACCAGGAGGTCGTACCCAGCCGTCGCCTCGCAGATCGTCTCCAGCCGAGCCTCGGCCTTGACGGCTTCGCCTCGCACTGAATCCGGCAGCTCCTCCGTCCGCGCCCATTCTATCAGCTCTGCCTCCACCGCTTCTATCTCGTCCTGGGTGGCCTCCGGACGCACCGTCCGCAGGAGCGTGATCCGATGTGGCCCCACGGCCGCCAGAGCCCGGACCACGGTCCGGACGAGCTCCAGCTCCTGGACGTTCGCCACCGGCACCAGGATCCGCTCCGTGTGCAGAGCACCCGCGGAACGCACCACAATCACCGGGCAGGCCGCCTCGCGCGCGACTTGTTCCACGACCCGATCGAAGGCGCGGCTCGTGCCCGCCAGCGGATGACCGAGCACGATGGCCGTGGCCCGATGCTCGCGTGCGGCCGACACCAGGCCGGCCGGCACACTGGGCGTCGTCACGACCTCCATTGCCAGGTCATAGCCCATGCTGCGGACTTCCGTCTCCGCAGCAGCCAATAGCTCCCCGGGGATCGCCTCACGCTCCTGAGCCTCCTGTCCTGATGCCGGGGGCAACACGCGTACGGCGAGCAGTCGCGCCCGGTGGTGGTGGGCCAGGATCGTGGCGATCCGAGCCAGTGCGGGCGCGGTGGCCGGATGTGCAACCCCGAAGATCACGGAGCCTGTGGGGTTCTCCGGCGGCTCGAGCTGCTCCCAGGTCCATGGGACCAGCTCGATGCTCTCGATGTCCACTGGCCCACCGGCAACTTCCTTTCGGGCTCCCTTCGGCTGCCGCTCGCCCTTGACTTCCTCGCCCACCTCTCCCGCCTTCTGCACCGCGATTCTGGCCAGCACCGGTCCCACCAGCTCGGACAGCACCACACCCGCGAGCACCACTGGTGTGATAATGGACGAATAGATGCCGACCCTCTCGTCGCCTTGAATCAGGAAGATGAGTCCGATGGCCACCCCCGCTTGCGGGGCCAACGCCAGGCCTAGCCACCGGCGCACTGCGGCCGGCGCACCGGCCACACGAGCACCCAGGTTGGCTCCCGCCATCTTCCCCGCCACGCGCAGTACGGCATACGTCAGGCCCAGCAGGCCTGCCACGGCCAGGGCGGATAGATCAAGGTGCGCGCCGGCAAGCGTGAAGAATAGCGCATAGATCGGGGGCTCGAAGTCGTTGATCGCTCGGAACACCCGGACGTCGCGCCGGTCGCGGTTCACGATCGTGAACCCAGCAGCCATGCCCGCCAGCAGCGGCGAAGCCTGCATCAGCCGGGCCCCCTCGCCCGCCAGCAACAGCAGCGCCAGGCCGACCGTGAGCATCTCGCCCCGCCGGTTGAGCTGATGCACGACCAGATCAATGATCAGCCCGGCGACCGCTCCGATCACCAGCGACCACGCAATCTCGCCCAGACTGGCGCCGGCGGCGGCTGTGATGGAGTCCGTCGCTCCCCCGCTCAGGTGGCGTGCTACTGACATTGCAATGCCAAAGATGATAATCGCCAGACCGTCATCCACCGCCACGACTGCCATCAACGTGGAGGTCAACGGGCCCGCGGCGCGCAGCTCGCGCATCACGTGCAGGGTCGCTGCCGGCGCCGTCGCAACCGACACCGCCCCCAACAGCAGCGCCAGCGTCGCAAAGTCCAGCAGACCCCACTCAGCGTGCCCGACACTCGTCGCCCGCGCCACCAGAAACGCCCCGATTCCCACCAACCAGAACGCTCCCGAGGTCTCTCCCAGCCCCACATAGCCCACGCTCTTGGCCGTCTGCCGCAGTTGCCGCAGATCGAGGTGCTCCCCGATCCCGAACGCAATCAGCATTAGCGCAATCTGCGTGAAGTGCCCCAGTTGCTGCGACAGCGCCTCCTCGGTGATGATGCCCAGGCCCGAGGGCCCCAGCAGCACCCCGGCACAGATGTACCCGGTCACCGAAGGCAGCCGCAGAAGCTGCGCCACCTTCGCCGCCAGGAAGCCAACCGCCAGCAGCACCGCCAGAGACAGTGTAATCTCAATCATCTAGCAGGTTCCCGGTTCAAGAGTGCCCTCACTGGTTCACAGACGAACCGTCAGGCTTCTGTCTGCCCACTCAGGGCATATTGTCCGACAAGGGCGCCGGGTCCTGCTCCTATAGTGTCATCCAGAGCCCATCTCGCCTTCCAGGCACCGCTGACGCGAGAGCTTGTGGGCTTCCCGCTTGCTGGAGGCGTCCTGCGCTCCGCCGGAGAATGCCACCTCATCTCACTGGTTCGGGAGGAGAAGCAACGCATGGGCGCACTGAAGGTCGGCGTGGTGGGTTGCGGGCACAACGGTCAGGCGTGGGCCCGGGGCTATCAGGCCAGCAAGCGCGCGGAGCTGGCCGCGATCTGCGACCTGTGGCCCGAGCGTCGGGATGAGACCAAGAAGCTGGCGCCGGGAGCAAAGGCCTATGCCAACCTCGATGAGATGCTGGAGAAAGAGCACCTGGACGTGCTCTCCGTCCACACTTCGGATCATCTGCACGCCGAGCCCTTTGTCAAAGGTATGGAGGCCGGGTGCCACGTGCTGGTCGAGAAGCCCATGGGCAACACGATGGAGGACCTGGAGCGCATGACCGCGGTCGCCCGCCGGAGCGACCGCAAGACGCATGTGGGCCACATCCTGCGCTTCAATCCGCTATTCGCCGAGATCAAGCGGCTCTGCGCCGAGGGCGTGCTCGGCGAGATCTTCTATCTGGAGGCCGACTACATCCACAATCTCTTCGGCCAGGCCGATCCTGCGCGCCTCAATCCCTTCACCGGCAACGTCAACTGGTACTTGGAACACGAGATCCCGATCGTCGGCGGTGGAGTTCACCAGCTTGACTTACTGCGCTGGTATGCTGACTCCAACGTGGTCGAGGTGCAGGGCTACGGCAATTCCATCGCCTTTCCCGCCATGAAGAACAACGACTGCATGGTCGCAATCTTCAACTTCGAGAGCGGCGCGGTTGCGAAGGTCGCGGCGCTCTACGGGCCGGTGGGGCCCAGGCCCCCGCACTGCAACATGGCGGTGTACGGCACCAGGGGCACGGTTCGGGGCGGGCAGTTGATGGTCGGCGAGGGCCACGATGCAAAGGTCACTGACCTGGCGCAGAAGGACATCGCAGGCCACCCCTTCGAGCCGCAACTGGAGCACTTCCTGGAGTGCATCATCGAGGACAAGCCGACCCTGGTGGACGCCTTCAGCGGAGCGAACAGCGCCGCGGCGACGATCATGGCGGCGGAGGCAATCCGCACGGGCGAGAAGCAGCGAGTGCCGATCTTCGCACCGTGATCTCGGGGAGCCGCCGCGGTCCCTTCGGCAACTTGGCGTCAGCGCACCTGTACCACTGCCGGGCGCTCGCTAGCCGCGCGCCCAGGCTGAGTCGAGGAACTGCTTGAAATTGTCGCTGGTCTGCTTGCGCAGCGGCACTTCGATGGGCGAAGCCGTCGGCAACAGGACGTGCCGGCATTGGCCGCCGACCTCGTCCAAGGCCTCCGCGACCAGCCGATCCACATCCTCCGGCCCCAGCGTCTCCAGGTCGTGAAGCTGGATGTTGCCCATCAGGATCAGGTCATCGCCGGCGATGGCGGCCAGCTCGTGCAGCGTGATATCACCGTTCGGCGGCGCCTCGCACGGATCCAGCAGGTCCATCCCCATCTCCAACACATGGTCGAGAATCTGCCGCACCGGCCCGTGGCAGTGATAGCGCGCGTACCCGCCGTGATCGTGAATGATTTCCGCCAGTCGCCGGTCGAACCCGACGACCGCCTCCTCGAAGAACCTGGGCGGCAGCATCGGCGGCGCCGCGTACTCGGCCCCGAACAGCCTGAAACACGGCCCCGCGCCGTTGTCGAGTGCAGCCGATAGCCACTGCTCCACCAGCTCCTGGCAGCGCTCAAGCATGGCGAGGAGCTCCGGGAGCGCGGTCAGCGTGCGCACCATGAAGTCCTCGTAGTTCATGTTCTCGCACACCAGGCACAGCGCCGTCGGCACCTGGAATTCCAGCACGCCGCGGTCGCCCAGAGCCCCTCGCCGGGCCTCAATCTCCTCGGCGCTCGGCGCTTGCGGCGCCAAGGGCAGCTCGACAAAGGCGGCGATGTCGTCGTCGGCCTTGACGAGGTGTTCGGTCACCCAGACGGTGTGCGTCGTGTCGGTCTCGCGGCTGCTGCAGGTCAAAGGGCCGCGCGGGCCGTGAACCGTAATCTCGCGAACGGTCGCCTTGCCCTCCGTGTGAGTCCGCTCGTCCACCATCTCGGGCTCGGCGAGCCGCAGCACGTCGCTGTTGCCAAACGAGGCATAGTAGGAGCCGACGTAGGCGAAGATGTGATCGTACCGATCAGTGTAGCTCAGGATGTCGGCATAGCTGGGCTCCTTGGCCGCCCAGGGCTGGCTGTAACGATCCATGCCATAGGTGCACGCCGGCGTCCGGTCCACCGGCCGGCCTTCCAGCAGCGCCTCCAGTCGCTCCCGCCGCGTCATCGAAGTACCCTCCTCCGGCGTGTGCCTGCGCCGGCCTTCTTGCGTCCGACCGCCTGTGGCCGGGCAGTCACGACTCCTCCGCGATCCCGATGGCCAACCGCGCCCAGTCCCGAAGGCGCTCGGGCCGGCCGCGCAACGTCTCCAGCTCCCGCAGGACGACCTGGTAGTAGTGGCCCCGCAGGCGCCGTAGACCGGACTTCAGGTGTCGGCGGTGCTCCTCCAGGTCGTCGGGCAATGTGACTTGCGCCGAGGATTGCCGCCACATGATGGTGTAGTCCCGGCCGCAGGCCTCGATGACCTTATCCAGGTCGGTCCAGAAGGAGCAGACGAAGATCCGCAGATTGGGAATGCGCAGCACGAGGTCAATCTTGGTCGTAAGGTTCTCACAGCAGCCGTACTGCACCGCCCCGTACTGCTGGAACAGCACTGTCTGATAGCTCAGCAGGAACTCTTGCTGCATGGCCGGCGAAACCTGGTCGAACTCCTGGCTGTTGGCCGCGACCCAGAGATTGTGCAGCGCCACCGGACCCGTGGCGGGAGGGTCGTTCAGCGGCTCGCTGCAGAACATCGGCTCGTGGTGATTGGTGGTCAGGATCCCGGCGTCTTCGGCTGCGCGCTGGGCTCGGAACACGCCCTCGGTCAACTGGGCCATGGCCCGGTGCACCAGCTCCGGCCGAAAGGCCAGGTCCTCCATCATGGGAGCCATTCCGCGCAATTGCTCCAGATACACGCTCAGGTGCGGCCCCAGGGGCGGCGACCCGGTGACGCGCACGGGCATGACGTCTCCCAGCAGGTCCTGCATCCGGGAGGCCGCCCGTTCGGTCGCTTCGCGGTCGTAGGTGAACTCCGGGATCGTGATCTTGTCATAGTCTTCGGGCCTTTCGATGGGGTGGTAGTAGCGGAACCCGCCTTGCTCCGTGGTCCCCAAGGAGCGATGCGTGGGCAGGCCCCAGGTGTGCTCGCTGTTGCAGCGCCAGACCGCGCCCACGCCCCACCAGGGCTCGACGATGTGGTCGTCGCCGACCCAGTCCTTGTACAGATGCTGGCGGAACGTGTACTCCACCCGGCGGCACAGCGGATCGGTGCATTCCAGCGCCTTCTGGGGCAGAATCTCGCGCCACACACCGGCCGGTCGGCACCACACCGGTGCTCGGTCCGGCGGGCGCCGCTCGTTCACGTCGCGCCAGCGTCGGCGCCGCACCTCGTATTCGTCGCTGCCGGCCAGTTCCATAACCTGCGCAGCCAGC
>JALGUG010000453.1:2269-2803 GCA_029820995.1 Candidatus Zipacnadia bacterium | reverse complement strand
TATACCTACGCGCTGCGCACCATGAACCCGGAGTACATGCTGGTGTTCTGCTGGTTCCGGGGTAGCTACGGTCACGAGGAGGACCTGCGCGAATGGGCACGCGCGTACCGGGCGCTGCCGGCGGTGAGGCCGCGTGAGTTCAAGGGGCAGATCGCCGCCAGGCCCGAGAGCAAGGGACTGTGGGTCAAGTGGTTCGGCCCGCGGCTGGCGGTGCTCAACGACGGGCCCACCGAGCGGAGTGTGACGATGGAGCTGGAGCCCCCGCGTGGCGCCAAAGAGGCGTGGGATGCGACACTGTGCCGGATGGTGCCGACGGAAGGGCGTGGCAACCGCTGGGCGCTCAAGCTGAAGCTCCGCGCCTATGACTTGCGGACGCTGGTGTTCCGGCCCGAACGGCGAGGCCGCACCTGATCATCCATGACAGGAGAGAGCGATGAAAGCCCTCTGGTGGGCAGTAATGCCGTGCTTCACGATAGCCTTCATAGCAGGGGCTCAGCCGCCCCCGGATGTCTACGTGTTCGACGGCTTCGAGGG
>JALGUG010000453.1:0-2258 GCA_029820995.1 Candidatus Zipacnadia bacterium | reverse complement strand
GATCCGTGGCCCGGGATGAGCGTGGACAGCACTCACGTGAAGGAGGGCAAGCTCTCGGCGCGCTGGGCCGACCTGCCGCAGCACGCCACGATCCGGGCGCCCAAGATCCCGACGGACTGGACCCACTGGGACCGGTTATGCTTCTGGTGCTTCTCGGAGAAGGCGAACGGGCAGGGGCTGACCATCGTGCTCGACTCTGAAAACCCGGTGAACGGCAAGGAGTGGGACTACTTCTTTCATCACTTCAAGGTGGACTGGGAGGGCTGGAAGCACTTCTCGCTGCGCAAGGGTCAAGAACTCGGCACGTCCCGCAAGCCCATCGGCTGGCACAAGATCAACTACTTGAGCTTCAATTCCGGCGGCTGGCAGCACAGGCCGCTGAAGGACACGGTGCTGTACTTCGATGCCATGAAGCTGGTGCGGGATCCGCTGCACGTGGGCGAGGTTCAGAGGACATCGAAGCGGCTGGGGGACGGTGGGCTGAGCGTGGTCGCGCGGGTGCCGATCGAGAACCGAACCGCGCAGGCGCGCACGTTCGCGGTCGGGATTACGCAGCAGAAGCTCCAGGCCTTCAAGGCAGCGCCGATCCCGACCCAGGTGGGCCCCGTACCGCCCGGCGGTGCCGCCGCGCTACGGGTAGAGCTCAGGGCGGGCGGGAAGGCACTGGCTCAGGTGGAGCCCCTGTCGCGCGAGAGCGTACGCCTCCAGATCGAAAGTGGGGACAAGCTGATGCCGCCACAGGAACTTGAGATCGCGGCCGCCGTGCCGCTGCCCCTCAGGAAGCACCCGTTCCTGTTTGCCTCGCCGGAGGAGATTCAACGGGCCAAGGAGCGTGCGGAGAAGTACGACTGGGCCCAGAACCAATTGAAAGGCCTCCTGCGGCGCGCTGACCAGGCCGTGGAGAAGGCTGTGGAGATCCCGAACGAGCCCGGGCAATGGGGCCACCACTACGTCTGCAAGAAGTGCAGCGGCCGCCTGAGGGCCGAAAGCCCTACGAGGCATGTCTGCACGAAGTGCGGTGCGGTGTACTCCGGCTGGCCGTACGATCAGGTGTACATCAGCCGGATTCACCACGGATACACCGGGTCCGTCAGGTACCTGGGGCTGGCGTACGCCTTCACGGGCGACGAGAAGTACGCGCAGAAGGCGCGAGAGATTCTGCTGGCGTACGCGGAAAAGTACACGACCTTCCCACTCCACAACGTGCGCGGGAAGGAGAGCCGGTCGGCGGGAAGGCTGTACGCCCAGACACTGGATGAGGCGGTGGACATCATCGGGGTGGCCTGGGGCTATGATCTGGTCTACGAGAGCCCGGCGTTCTCAGCCGCCGACCACGAGAAGATCGCCAGCGGCTATCTGCGTCCCGTGGCGGAGGTGATCCGGCGCCACGACGCGGGCATCAGTAACTGGCAGTCGTGGCACAATGCCGGCGTCGCGGCGATTGGATTCTGTTTGCAGGACGCGGAGCTGGCATCGTGGGCGATCAACGGCAAGAGCGGGCTGCGGTTCCAGCTCGAGAACAGCGTGCTGCCTGACGGCTTCTGGTTCGAGCGCACACCCGCTTATCATTACTATGCGCTCAACGCCCTGCGCTGGACCGTGGAGGCCGCCTATCACGCCGGCATCAACTTCTACGACAACGCGGCATACCGATCACTGTACGAGGGTCCGCTGCTGTATGTGTTCCCGAACCAGACCTTCCCGGCGGTCAACGACAGCGACGTGTTCTCCGTCACGGGCCAGCACGCGCTCTATGACCTGGCCTACGCGCGCATGCACGACGAGAAGTTCGTGCCCGTGGCAGCCGCGGGGAAACGCAACAGCCTGGAAGCGCTCCTGTGGGGCGTAGATGAGCTGCCGCCGGCCAGGCCGCTGAGACTGCCCAGCATGGACTTCGCGGGCCTGGGCGCAGCCGTGCTCCGGCAGGGAGCCGGCGAGGCGGCGACGTACTTGCACCTGGACTACGGGGAGCACGGTGGCGGCCACGGACACCCGGACAAGCTGGTGATCATTCTGTACGCCCTCGGTCAGCAGCTCGCTCCCGACCCCGGGCGGCTGGCATACGCAGCGCCCCTGCACGGGTCGTGGTACCGGCAGACCTTCGCCCACAACACCGTGGTAGTGGACGAGAGAAGCCAGACGCCGACGGCGGGGAAGCTGACGCTGTTCAAGACCGGCCCGGGCCTGCAGGTCATGCGGGGCGAGGTGGACACGGCGTACCGGGGCGTGACGATGAGCCGGACGCTGGCGCTGACCGA
>JALGUG010000452.1 GCA_029820995.1 Candidatus Zipacnadia bacterium | reverse complement strand
TCGGGCTCGACAGCGCCCGGCGGCAGCTTCGAGGGCGGGGTCAGATCGAGCCCCGCTCCGGGGAGGTCGAGAAGGTTGTCCGGGTACCGGCCGCTGTCGGCGCGGTACTGCTCGAGCTGCGAGCGCAGTACCCTCAGCGCCGCCTTGAGTCTGGCCTCTTTGGCCTGCACTTTCGTGCCCTCGATGTCCACGCTCGGTCCTGCAGTAGTGGGCACCGGGATCCGCGTTCCGGGCCGCGGGCGGCCCGGCGGGCGCCCGGACACCGAGCTTGACGGCGGATGCACAGCGGGAACGAGGACCCTCACCAGAAAGAAGCAGCCCGGAATGAGCAGCAGCGCGATGAGGCCGCCCACGAGCAGCGGGGAGAGCCGCCCGTGAACCCGCCGGCCGTCCGGACCCACCGGGACGCCCTTGCTAGCAACGCTCGGCGTCTGCCGCAGGAGGGCTTGCATTCGGGCTGCGGCGCCCTTGAGTTCGTTATCGTTCGGGGCCAACTCAACGCCGGCCAGGTATTGCTCCAGGGCCTGCTGATGGAAGCCCATCTGCTCATAGCAATGTCCCAGCCACATCCTCACTTCGACGTTGTCCGGTATGCTCTGGGCCGCCGCGGAAAGCCTCTGAACCGCCTCGTGGTACCGACCGGACTCGGCCAGGGCAATCCCCTGCTGCGCGAGCGTCAGAGCATCGTCTTGCGACGGTGCCACGATTTACACCTCCAGGGACTGCCTCCTGCGCCTGGCGCAGTGCATTGCTGTCTCGCAGCTAGTCCTGCAACGGTTTGGCCAGGACTTTCAGGATCTTGACGTCGAACAGTTCGGCTGAGCCGCCGGTCTTCAAGAGGATGACCGTATTCGTACCGCTGGAGTTTCCGCCGCAGGCCAGAGCCTGCACTCCAGTGGGCACGAATCCGTGGTCGCACGCCATGCAGGCGACCTCGACCGCGACCTTCATTCCCTGGCAGAACATGTATAGCGTGTGCGCGATGAGCACCGAGGGCGGGGCGCCCTGGAACTTGGCGGCAACCGCCGTGGGCACTCCGCCGGTCAGTGCGTGGACACCGCCGACTAGAGGCACCCCGGCTTGCTTGAGATAGGCGTACGCCTGCTCATCCGGCTCGATCTTGTAGACGGCATCGCGCGAGGCGGCCATCTTGATGCCCACGAGGTTGACACGCTCAAGGTCGAGGCCGCGAGCGAACTGCGCCGCCGTCCGCCCGGTGTTCGAGGCGACAATGACGTGCTCGATACCGTCTCGGTCGCAGACCTCCTTGACGATCTGAAGGCACTGGGCGGTGTTCTCGGCCCGAGTTTCAATGGTCTCGAAGTATACACACCGGTCTTCCATTGTTGTCATCCACCTGCCTTTCCGGCGAGCTCTGGGCTGGCACCGGGTGGGACTGGAAGCAGTTTCACAATCGGAACGACCGACGCCAATCGCACCCAAAGGCGGTCCTGCGGAGCACCATCGCGCGTGAAGGGCTCCTACACTGGTTATGAGGTAGTTTCTAGTGTCTGCGCAAGACCCTCCCCGCTTTGGCCTCAGTCGTGGCTCCGTCGCGGACGGCGACCTTGCCGTTAACGATGATGTGCGAGATGCCGACCGGGTACCGGTGGCCGTTCTCGAAGGTCGCACGGTCCTCGATTGTGCAGGGATCGAATATTACCAAGTCGGCGAAGTTGCCTTCGGCGATCACTCCACGATCCTTGATCCCGAACTTCGCCGCCGGCATTGAGGTCATTCGTTTGACGCCCTCCTGCAGGGAGAAGCAGCGCTCCCGGCGGCCGTAGCGGCCCAGTGCGCGGGGGAAGGTGCCGTAGTTGCGGGGGTGAGACACGCCCTGCCCGAACTGGCGGAGGTGGCCGTCGGAGCCAATCATGGTGAACGGCTGGCGGAGAATGGTTTTTAGGTTCTCTTCCTTCATTGAATGGTAGATGCACGAGACGCGGCCGCGGGTGCAGAGCTCGATGATCAGCTCGTGGGGCTCGAGGCCGCGGGTCCGGGCGACCTGCGCCAGAGTGAGGCCATCGAGTTCGGGGTCCGGCTTGAGGGGTGCAAAGACGACGTTCGCCGGACCCTCGATCATGTCCAGCTCGCCGTTAATGCCGGCGACGATCTGGTCAGCAATGTCCGGGTCGCGGAGGTGGGCCATTCCGCCCCGTCGAGCGATTTCCTCCCGCAGGTCGGCGGGGATCAGGGCGGCGACGCCGGTGAAGGACCAGACGTAGGGGTAGCGGTCGGCGGAGACGTCCAGGCCACGGTCACG
>JALGUG010000140.1 GCA_029820995.1 Candidatus Zipacnadia bacterium | reverse complement strand
GCCGGGGCTCGGTGGCCGCCGCTCAAGTTGAAGTTCCCAAAGAAGCAATAGCCGGGCGCATCCAGGGGTGAGATTGTGGCTGCAATCTACGCCGCACTGTGGTTCGACGCCGAAGATTATGTCACGCCGGAGACGGACGATGTTACGAAGGCGCTCGCCGAGACCCTGACGGAGCTCGCCATTCCCGCCACCTTCAAGTTCGTCGGCCAGCGGGCGCGGGTGCTCCGGCGTCGGGGCCGAACTGATGTCATCACCGCGATGCAGCCCCACGACATCGGCTATCACACGAACTTCCACAGCGCCCACCCCACTGTGGCCGAATACTGCGCAGAGCTGGACCTGGAGGCCGGGGCGCGTGCCTTCGTGGACCGCGAAGGGCCCGGCGCTCGCGATGTCGCCGAGATCTTCGGCAAGCCGCCCGCCTGCTACGGTCAGCCCGGCGGCTCCTGGGCGCCGCAGCAATACCTCGCCCTCCGCGAGCTCAACATCCCGCTCAACCTCGACGAGGGTTCCCACCTGGGCCTCGACGATCGCCCCTTCTGGTTCATGGGCGTCCCCAACGTGTACCGGATGCGTTCCCGGTGCGTCCGGCACTACCCGCGGCGTGAGGACCCCGTGCCTGAGGCCCTCGCGCGCCTGGACGACGCACTCGCACATTCCCGATCCGGGGACATCATCAGCATCTACTATCATCCCTGCGAGTTCTCGACCAAGCAGTTCTGGGATGGCGTCAACTTCGCCCGCGGCGCCAACCCGGACCTCTCGCAGTTGCAGCCTCCGGAGACGTGGTCGGCGGCGGAGAGCCGGCGGCTACTGGCCGACTTCCGGCGGTTCATCGTGGGCGTGAAGGAGCGGGGCGTGGATTGGGTGACGGCGACCGATCTGGCGGAGCTGCTCGGCCCCGAATCGCCTGAGCCGCAGCCGAGCGCGCAGCCGGCGGGCCTGCTACGGGAGCTGGCGGCCAAGGTCGCCGAGGAGGTCACCTTTCACTTCGTGGGCGGCCGCTGGTGGTCGGCGGCGGAGGCGCTGGAGCAACTCGCCGGGGCGCTCCACGGCTATCAACTGGTCGGGAAGCTGGAGCGGCAGTTATCGGCCTCGCAGGTGTCACTGGGGCCACCCGAGCGAGCACCCTCGCTCAGCCGAGAGCTCACCGTCGCGCTCGGCACCTTCATGGCGGCCGTCGGCGAGGTCGCCGAGGAACTGCAGCAGACCGGACAGGTGCCCAGCCGTGTGCTGCTCGGAGAGCTGGAAGTGCCGCCCGCCTCCCTGGCCCAGGCGGCGGCATATGCGTATATGTATCTCGCCGAGCATATGCGGCTGCCCGGCGAGATCACGCTGCGGCCCGTGGAACTGACCGCCGAGAAGTTCGTGGCGCGGGACGAGGACCGCCCGTGGAGCTGGAGCATCTTCCCGCCCGACTTCTCCGCGCCGAACCTCCTTCAGATGGCCCGGCTGCAATGCTGGACCCTGAAACCGGCTACGACGGGCTGAGAGCGTCTAGGCCCAAATTCGCTCGGTGTTGCCTCGCGGTCCCCTTATGGGCGTGTGCTTATCCCCTGTGACGCAAGACACTGACACCTGAAGAGACTTCCGGCGTCTAACTAGTGCAGACGGCGCACCGGCGCTACGCTTACGGCCGCCTGTCCGTTGTCAAGCCGGTAGGCGTGTGCTATTATGGCCGGCGAACCCGATTCGGCAGTGGGGCAACGCGAGGTGCAGAACAAGGCGCGACAGTACTGGCCGTACTACGCCATCGTGGCCGGCGTGCTACTCGGCGGCGCATCACCGGTTCTGATCAAGCTGCTGCTCAATAGCGGCCTGACGGGGCCGATGATCGTTGCGCTCCGGTACGTCCTGGCCATGGGCATTCTGCTGCCGGCGGCCTTCTGGCCCTCCAGCGCCCGGCCTACGGCGCCGCCGACCCGCCGCGACTGGATTGCGCTGATCGCAATGGGCGTGCTCAGCAGCGGCATCGGCTCGCTGCTGTTCGTGAAGGCGGTGGACCTGGCCTCCGCGGGCGTTGTCAACGCCCTGTCCAAGATGCAGCCGATCTTCGTGGCGCTGCTCGCGTACTTCGCCCTGCGGGAGCGCATCTCGTCGCTGCGCTTCAGCCTGATCGGGATGATGGTTCTGGCGGGCATTCTGATCGCCTGGGGCGAGTTCAACGTCGGTGCGGCGGAGCACACGCTGGCCAACCGTCTGTTGGGCGACGTGCTCGGGCTGGGCGCAGGCGTGGCGCGTGCCGTGGCTGAGATTCTGGGCAAACGGTGCGTGCGGCGCTTCCGGGCGCGCACGGTGGCCGCAATGCGCTTCGGAGCGGGCCTGGTCGTGACGGGAACCGTGGTGATTGCCTCCGGAGGCCTGTCGCTACTCCCGGGCCTGACCGCTCACCAGATCGCGCTCCTAATTGTGCTGGGCGTCTTGTGCAGCGCCGTGAGTATGGCGCTCTACTACTGGGGTCTGCGCGACGTAGAGGCTCACGTAGCTGCCAGCCTGCGTTTGCTGGGCGCAGTTGTCACGGTCGTGCTCTCCGTTCTCATCCTCCATGACACCTTCAACCCGTTCCACGTGGCCGGTATCTCGATTCTGCTCTTTGGCGCGTACTTGATCGTGGTGCGCACTACCCGCTCCTCCCTCCTGGACCAGTTCCGAGCCCTCGGGGTGGATGCCGGCGTCGTCCCGGATGCACCCGAACTTGGCGCGGACCGCCGCCCCGTGCCGATGGGCCTCAAGCTCAAAATCGCCATCTTTGCCGTGTTCCTGATCCTGGCGACCGTCCTGCCGACCTCAGTCCTGTCCATTCGCCATACCACCAAGGTCATCGAAGAAGAGGTCCGTCTGACCATGGCCAAGACGGCCTCCACCATTGGCGCGCTGGCTCAAGTGCCGCTGCGACCAAGCTGGCAGACCTATCAGCAGTACGTCGAGACCGTGGCCCGGTCGCAGATCAGGGGGAAGGCTTATTCCATCGAGATCGTGTACATTGCGGTGCTGGACCGCGCCGGCAATATTCGCGCCTTTGCCTTCAACCCGGACGTGCTCGAGCTGCGTGACAGTCGGGGCCGTTCCTTCCGCAGCGGCGACCTGCGGGGCGCCGCGGGTCTGCTCGACATGGCCGAAGCGGGCGAGCTCGGCGCCAAGGGGGTGCTGCGCGCCACGGCGGTCCTCCGGCCTCAGACCGGCGACGAGGTGCAGGGCCGCATTGATGTCGGATACAAGAAGTCCATTGCCCAGCAGGCGATCAACCGGATCCGTAACCGCGACAGCCTCCTGGCCCTTCTGCTCACCAGCCTCGGTATTCTGCTGGCCATCTGGCTGGCCGGCAGCATCACCGGGCCGCTGGAGCGCCTTACCGCCGCCATGCGACGTGTGCAACGTGGGGACCTGGAAGTGTCCGTCATCCCGGAGACCCGTGACGAAGTAGGCCTGCTGGGCCAGAGCTTCAACGAGATGGTCGAGGGATTGCGCAAAAAGGTCTTCTTGGAAAACACCCTGCGCCGGTACGTTTCGCTGCAGGTCGCCGAGCAGATCATCGCCGAAGGACGAGACTTCTTTGCGCCCCAACGTCGCAAGGTCACCGTGATGTTCGCCGACCTGCGCGGCTTTACGCCGCTGGCGGAGCAGCTAAAGCCGGAAGAAGTCTTCGAGATGTTGAATGAGTACTTCGGCATCATGGTGGAGAGCATCTTCAAGTACGACGGTATGATTGACAAGTACATGGGCGACTGTGTGATGGCCGTCTGGGGGGCCTGGCGGGAGGAGGAACAGGATGACGCTCTGCGCGCAGTCTTGGCGGCGCTGGAGATGCGCCGTGCTCTGCGCCGTCTGAATAAAGAGCGAGAGCGGGCCGGTAAGAAGCGCATCACCGCCGGCGCGGGGATCAACACGGGCGTGGTCACCGCCGGCAGCCTGGGTGCCTCGACCGAAACGATCACACAGTGGGAGTACGCGGTGATCGGGGACCATGTGAACGTCGCCCAGCGGCTGGAATCCAAGACGGACGGGTATCAGATCTTTATCAGCCAGAGCACGTACGAGGAGGTCAAGGAGCACGTCATAGTGGAGCAGATGCCGCCCATGGCCCTCAAAGGCAAGCGTGTGGCGGTGCCGGTATATGCAGTGATTGGACTGCAGGGGGAACCAGACGGCGCACACGAGCATGAGCCCTTGGACTGACCGCGCACAGGTCCGCCCTGCCTGAACCGAGGCACAATCATGACCGACAACCAGGACAACCGTAGGTCCTACTCGCGAGCCGGTCCGTGGCTCGTGACGCTACTGGCGTTGGGCAGCCTCGCACTGCTGGCCGGCTGTCCCGCGCAGAATCGCTCGGACACCATTGAGGTCGAGGTCCGCGGCAACCGTCGTGGCGGCGCTCGTGCCACACCGGCGCAGATCGAGGCCGCCGCCAAGCAGGAAGGCGAGTTCTCGTGGTACACCTCGCTCCCCCAGAGCGTGGCCGAAGCCTTCCTGGGCCGGTTCCACCAGAAATACCCCGAGATCACGCCGCGACTCACCCGAGGCAGCACCTTTGACATGATCGCAAAGGTTCAGAACGAGTTGGCCCAGGGCGAACTCAAGGCCGACGCCTTGCATGTGCTGGACGTCGGCGTCTTCATCCAGCTCAAGCGCGAAGGCCAGCTCTACGAATACAACTCCCCCGAATATCGCAAGCTGCCTCCGCAATACAAAGATGATGGCTATTGGGGCGCCATGCGTCTGGTGGCCATCTGCATGGCATACAATCCTCAGCGCACCAAGCCGGAGCAAGCGCCGCGGACCTGGGAGGACCTGCTCGACCCCAGGTGGGCCGGGGGCAAAATCGCCTTCAAGGATGCCCGCACCGCCGGATCGGCGTACGCCCAATACTACTTCCTGCGGGATCGCTACGGCTCCATCTTCTGGGAGCGATTGGGCCGGCAGCAGCCGAAGATCTTGCGGTCCGCCCAAGAAATTGCCGACGCGCTCTTGAGCGGCGAGGTCGCCCTCGCCGGCGGCATGATGGGGTATAAGGTCTACGACGAGCAACAGAAGGGCCGCCCCATCGAGGCCGTTTGGCCGGCCGACGGCGTGCCCATCGTGCTTGGGCCGTTGGCCATCATGGAGCGGGCCCGACACCCCAATGCCGCCAAGCTGTTCCTGGACTTCGCACTCTCGCGGGAGGGACAGACGATCTTCCAGAACCTCGCGTGGTCCTACTCGGTGCGTCCCGACGTGCGACCGCTTCCCGGCCGCCCCGAAATCAGCAAGATGAAGCAAATGACCCCCTTGGCCGGCTGGGAGGACTACCTCGATCGCCAACCACAGTTCCGCGCCGAGTTCTCCGAGTGCTTCACCCTGGGTGACTGAATCGTCGCATACTACGAGGGGTTACAGAACGGCCGCCCGAGCTTCGCCCCCGGGCGGCCTGTTATCTCCTGGTACGGCCTATCTCCACGCTGTTCCTAGGGGGCAGTTGGCCAGTCGGACGCGTCGTCGCAGGCCCCGCCGTTTACCCCAAAGGGGCCGCCGTCTTGCGCGAACCACTTCGCGTGGCCGTCCACAAAGGCGAAGTTGTTCCCGCCATTGTGTCGCAGCGCCGCGCTCCCGTTGCCCTTGTATGTGTGAGCCGCGTCGCTCCCGCCGCCCGATTGATAGAAGTTCTCGATCGAGGCGTCCGCACAATGGAACGGCCCATACGCGCCCTTCTCGGCCAGCAGCACCGTGCTGGAGGCATCGGGGTAGCCTCCCAAGTATGAGCAGTTGATGGGCGGGGTCCGAGACAAGTCAAGCGTCGTGTAGTGCGTTTGAGCGTAGCCGCGCTTGGGAACATCGCAGGCGCTGCACTCACAGGGGCCTCTGTGGCTCGGGCACGTCAGGATCTGCTCGTTGCGTATGTACGGCAGAACCACATAGTCCCAGGTCAGCCCGCCTGCCGGCGCAATGTCTTCCGGAGCAGGAGTCCAGTTCGTCGTGGCCTGCGGGAAGCACTCGTCATAATCGTCGGTATACATGATCATGGCCAGCGCGAGCTGCTTCATGTTGGACAGGCAGCTCGTTTGCCGGGCCTTCTCCCGGGCTCGGCTGAATACCGGGAACAGGATCGAGGCCAAGATCGCGATGATCGCGATGACTACCAGCAACTCAATCAGCGTGAATGCCCTGGACTTGGCTCTAGACATAGCTATCTCACTCCGGGATACTGGGATGAGGCCGTGAGCCGGGCATGTGGCTCTGGGACTGGAGCACTCCCGTCCACGTCTCTGCGTCATCAATTAGAGCGCTTCACCGCGCGAATGGTTCCATTGGATTTCGTCTCGGCGCACGCCTTTTGCTTCCTCCGGAAGGACTCTTCGCCCAGTCAAGGAACCCTAGCATTTCGGAACGCCATTGTTAGCCCTGTCGCCGCCGACGCCCGAAGGCCTATCCCTCAGTGCTTTGCAGCCTCTGAGCCCAGCAAACGTGTCTTGGCCGCGTGCCCATGAATTCCTTCTGCGCCGTAGAAATCTATATCACCTGACCGAAATTAACGGCTGGCCTAAGAGGAACCGCCAACCATGTACTGGCCCGTGGCGATCGTAGTCCTGGCCCCGCTGGCAGGCGCCCTGCTCAACGGGCTGCTGGGCAAGCGCCTGGGCGTTCGCTTCGCTGCGACCGTGGGCGTCGGCTCGGTCGCGCTGGCCTTCTTGGCAGCTCTCGGCCCCTTTGGCGCTGCCCTGTTTGCGCCTCCGGAGGGCTATGGCGTCCTCCGCCTCTGGCATTGGGTGCCGCTGGGCAATCTTCACGTGGCCGTTGCCTTCCGCGTCGACGCGCTCTCCGCAGTCATGATGCTGATCGTGTCCAGTGTCGCGCTGCTGGTCCACATCTACTCCGTTGAGTACATGGCCGGCGACCGGGACTACCCGCGCTATTTCGCCTGTCTGAACTTGCTCGTGGGCTCCATGCTGATCCTGGTGCTGGCCGAGAACCTCCTGTTCATGTTCGTGGGCTGGGAGGGCGTGGGCCTCTGTTCATACCTTCTGATCGGCCACTGGTTTGAGCGGGAACGGGCCGCCCGAGCGGCACAGAAGGCGTTCATCGTCAACTGTCTCGGCGATTGCGGGCTCCTGATCGGCATCCTAGTGCTCTCGACGACTTGCGGCACCCTCGGCATCAAGGGCCTGGAAGGCGCTCTGGGCCGTCTGACACCCGCCGCGGCCCTGGCCTCAGCGCTGCTGCTCTTCATGGCGGCCACGGCCAAATCCGCCCAGCTCCCACTGCACGTGTGGCTTCCTGACGCGGCGGAGGCCCCCATGCCCGCCGGCGCCCTGATCCACACCGCTGCCACCGCCGCCGGCGTCTACCTGGTCGTCCGGCTATACTTCCTTTACGCTGTCGTGCCCCTGTCACTGACGCTCATCGCCGTCGTCGGCGCTCTCACTGCAGTGCTCGGGGCTGTCGTCGCCGTGACGCAGTTCGACATCAGGCGCGTGCTGGCGTACTCGACCATCAGCCAGTTCGGCTACATGTTCTTGGCCTGCGGCGTCGGCGCGCACACCGCCGGCATCTTCCACCTCGTCACTCACGCCTTCTGCAAGGCCCTCCTGTTCCTGGCTGCGGGAAGCGTCATGCACGCGCTGCAGGGCGAGACCGATCTGCGCCGCATGGGGGGCCTGCGTCATGCCTTGCCGGGCACGCACGCGGCCTTCTTGCTCGGCTGCCTAGCCCTTGCGGGCTTGCCGCCGCTTTCCGGGTTCTTTAGCGGAAATCAAATCATGCTGAACGTCTTCGGCTCGCACCATGTGCCCCTTTGGGGCCTGGGTCTGTTCGGCTCCTTCTTGACGGCCTTCTACCTGTTTCGTCTGTACTATGGCATGTTCCACGGCGGCTACCGCGGGGAGGCCGCGCAGTTCCCGCGGGAGCCCGAAGCGCCCAGGCTCATGCTCGGGCCGCTCTATGCGCTGGCAGCAGCGGCCGCCGTCGCTGGCGTCTTGGGGCTCCCTGTCGGGCGGCACCTGATCGGTGACTTCCTCCATCGTGTGGTGCGAGAGCCTCAGGTGCACCTCGCCCCGGCCGCCGAGTTGGGCCTGATGATTGCGGCTGCCGCCGTCGCCCTGCTCGGTTTACTTGCGGCATGGCGGCTATACCTTGTCTTGCGCCGGCCTCCGGACGCACTGCAACGCTGGAGCCCTGCCTGCCACGACTTCCTGTTCAGCGGCTGCCGCGTGGACGCGCTCTATGAGGTCGCGGTGGTCAAGCCCGGCCTTGCCCTGTGTCGGTATCTGGCGAACGCCGTGGACAATGAGGCCCTCAACGGAGCCGTCAACGGCCTCGCGGCGGCTTTCCGCCAATCCGGGGAGTTGCTGCGGCGAATCCAGGTCGGCTCCGCCGCCGCATACTTGCTGTACTTCGCGGTCGGGGCACTGGTCTTGATCGCTGTGCTCTTGAGGGGCTAGAAGCTGTCTCATAACGCCTGTAGAAGCGCGTTTACGCGCGATTGCCGTTGCTATGAGGAGACTTCGGTCCAGCCGTTGAGCGCGGCCCGTTCTTGCACCGTAAGCACGCCGGCAGCAATAGAGGTCCGGCAGGCCCTATGGACGAGCTGCAATTGCTGGAAGGATCAAAGCTGCTGACCTTCGTCGTCTTCATTCCGGCGGTCGGCGCCGCGGTACTGCTGTTTGTGAGCCGCAACGACCGCCACGGCATCACTGCCGCCGGGCTGGCGACCACCGTTCTGACCTTCATGGTCTCCTTGCCGCTGTTCTTCAACTTCGACCTGGTGAGGTCCGGGGTCCAGTTCGTTCACCGCGCGCCCTGGATTCCGACGTTGCACTCCGAGTATCTGCTGGCCGTGGACGGCCTCAACGTCCTCCTGGTGCTACTCACGACCTTTCTGATGCCAATCTGCGTCTTGTCCGCGCACCGGGCAATTCAGGCCCGCTATCGGCAATTCATGATCTGGCTGTTGCTACTCGAGACCGGGATGCTGGGGGTATTCGTCGCCCTGGACCTGCTCCTGTTCTTCGTCTTCTGGCAGGGCGTCCTGGTGCCGATATACTTCCTCCTCGGCATCTGGGGCGGACCGAGGCGTACCTACGCGAGCACCAAGTTCGTGCTGTTCAACATGACCGGCAGCGCCTTGATGCTGGCCGCCATCCTGTGGCTATACTTCGCTTCCGACGCGCATTCGTTCAATCTGCTCATCCTGCAGGAGCACCCGCTGCCGCTGCGCACCAGCCTATGGTTGTTCCTCGGCTTCGGCCTCGCCTTTGCCGTCAACGTCCCGCTGTTCCCGCTGCACGCTTGGCTTCCCGACGCCCATGTGGAGGCCCCGACGGCCGGCAGCGTCATTCTGGCCGGCATCGTCCTGAAGATGGGCGCCTACGGCTTTCTGCGCTGCTGTTTGCCGCTCTTTCCCGAGGCGGCCGTCCAACTGGCGCCACTGATGTCCGTGCTGGCCGTCATCGGCATCATCTACGGCGCTTGTGTAGCGCTGGCTCAGCCGGACCTCAAGCGCCTGGTAGCTTATTCCAGCCTCAGCCATCTGGGCTTCGTCGTGCTCGGCATCTTCACGTTCAACGCCCTGGCCGTCCAGGGCGCCATCCTGCAGATGGTCAACCACGGCCTGAGTACTGGCGCTCTATTCCTGCTGGCCGGAATGCTGCACGAGCGCCGCCATACGCAGATGATCAGCGACTTCGGCGGGCTGCAGCGCCGCATGCCCATGTTTGCGGTTGTGTTCCTCATCGTGATGCTCTCATCGCTCGGCCTGCCCGGTTTGAACGGCTTCGTGGGCTTATTCATGATCTTGGCTGGCGCCTTTCAGACGCAGACCGCCCTGACCGTTGTCGCGGCGGCCGGCGTGCTGCTTACCGCCTGCTGCTTGCTCTGGACATTTCAGCGCGTGATGCACAGCCCGCTGAACAAAGCCGCGAATCGGACCTTGGCGGACCTCTCAGGCCGCGAGTTGGCCCTTCTGCTGCCCATCGTGTGGGCGATCTTCTGGATCGGCCTGTACCCGCATCCGCTTCTGGTTCGCACGGAGCACAGCGTCACTGCTCTTGTGGCTCATGTCTCCCGGCAGGAGCAGCAGGAACCCGACGGGCGAGCTGCCGCGGCGCCGGCGACGCGCGGTCTCGCAGAGCATCCGACCCTGCCGTTGAGCTACCCTACAGTGGCCCCGAGAGTGCCGCTTGTCGCCCGGGCCTCGACTTGGCATGATATCGAACCTCGTTGAGCGATTAGGCACACTGGCAGCTCTGGCGCCGGCCCTCGTCACCGCGGCGGCCGCGGTCGTGACGCTGCTGGGCGTGCTCGTCCAGGATCGAAATCGCCATACCTTCTGCGCCGGGACGGCCTTTGCCGGCTTCGCTGCTGCCGGCGTCGCCGTCCTGGCCCTATGGGGAAAGCGCGGCAGCGCCCTTCACGGCACGCTAGTCCTCGACCGCACCGCGCTGGGCTTTCAGATCATCATCCTGCTGGCCTCGGCCCTCAGTGTTGCGCTGTCATACGACTATGCCCGGCGGCTGCGCCTGCCCGCGGCGGAGTACTACCCGCTCCTACTCATCGCGACCAGCGCCATGCTGCTTCTGGCGGGAAGAGTCGAGCTTCTGGGAATCTTCCTGAGCACCCAGATCGTGTCGGTCTGCGGCTATGTTATGGCCGGTTTCCGTGCCGACTCGCCGCCTTCGCCGGAGGCGGCAAAAAAGTACCTCCTCACTGCGGCCTTCGCCGCGGCACTGATGCTGTGCGGGATTGGCCTGATCTATGGCGCGACCGGGCAGACCATCCTTTGGCGGATCGCCATGGAGGTCAGCGCTCGCTCCTTGACGGGCGCGCCTCTGTTCCTGGCGGGCCTCGCCCTGTTTGTGGGTGGACTGTGCTTCCAGGCCGCTCTAGTGCCGTTCCACTTCCATACGCCGGACGTGTACGAGGCTGCGCCGGTGTCGGTGGCCGCTTTCCTGTCCGCCGCGCCGAAGGTCGCGGTATTCGTGGTGCTGCTGCGGCTATTCCACCAGATCTTCCGGGACCTGGCTGAGGTCTGGCAACCAATGGTCGCCCTTCTCGCCGTCGCCGGCATGACGGTCGGCAACGTCAGCGCCCTGGCGGAGACCACTGTAAAGCGAATGCTGGCGTACTCGGCCATCGCCCATGGCGGCTACGCGCTGATCGCCATCGTCGCGGCCTCCACCGAGGTCACAGGGGCGCTGGCCTTCTACCTACTCATCTATACGCTAGCCCAAATCGGTGCCTTCGCCGTGGCAACGACCCTCGCCTCAGGCAAGAAGGTGGGACCGTGCTTGGGGGATCTTGCCGGCTTGGCCAACCGCAATATGCTTCTGGCGCTGGCGATGACGGTCTTCATGCTCTCGCTGATTGGTCTCCCACCGACGGCGGGCTTCCTGGCCAAATTCTACGTATTCGGCGTGGCGACGGCCGAGCACTGGGTGTGGCTCGTCATCGTGGCCTTGCTAAACAGTGTGGTGTCCGCGTACTATTATCTGCGGGTCGTCAACGCCATGTTTTCCCAGCGCGCTGCGGGCGAGGAACCGTCCCTGATCACGCCGCCCCTCTTGCTGGCCGCGATCTATCTCTGTGCGCTGGCGTTGATCTATTTGGGCCTCTTCCCGGCCCAGGCCATGCAGTATACTGTTCGCTAGCAGATCTCATCTCGGCGCAGGAGGTCAAACTATGAAATCGGCGTATGAACGGGCTCTGGAGCGGCTCAAGGAACAGGGCTTCGAGGATGCTCCGCCCTTGACGCCGGCGGAGAAGAAGAAGCTCCGGGAGCTGGAAAGCGCGCACGAGGCGAAGATCGCCGAACGCGAAATCGTAGTCAAGCAGAAGATCGCGCAGCACGCCGCCGCGGGCGAGCTGGACAAGGCCCAGGAGCTGCAGCAGAAGCTCATCGAGGAGAAGCAAAGCCTCCGACAAAAGCTGGAGCGCGACA
>JALGUG010000451.1 GCA_029820995.1 Candidatus Zipacnadia bacterium | reverse complement strand
GGCATGTGCTGGTTCAGCGAATCGGATCGGAACTGGTTCCCGCAGGACCCGCAGAAGGCGCTGGAGGTCGTGCCCGAGGGCAAGCGAGTGGTGCTCCGGCTGAACATCATCGGTCAGCCGCAGAAACTGGAGCAACCGCTCAAGTACACCTTCGGCTATGAGGCGACGCCGGTGAAGCCGATGTTCCCGGAGAACCGGGGCCGGGACGTGATCGAGGACGTGTGGGACATGCGGATCTCACACGCCGGGAGCTACGGTCTGGAGAGCAGGCCATGGCAAGAGCACGCCGAGATTCGCTACCCGGCGGCGGGCAATATCAACCTGGAGCGGGGCACGGTGGAGATGTGGGTGACGCCGGCCTTTGACCCGAACGTGGACATCGGCGACGGCACGGGCCGGGGGCGATTCAACCGGAATCTGTTCTCGGTGCAGTTTGCGAATGGGGACATCCTGGGATACTACTGGAACATTGACGACCGCGGGATGCGGATGTACGTGAAGCAGGGAGGCCAGTATCCGATTGTTTTCGGGCACAAGAACGACTGGCAGCAGGGGGAGACGCACCACATTGCACTGACCTGGGGCGACGAGGTTGTGCTATACGCAGACGGTCAGCGCTTGGCCGCGCGCCAGTACCAGGGGACGCTGCCCGGCGACCTGGCGACCGCGGAGATCCTGCTGGGTGGCGGGGTTTCCGAGTTCAGTGTGGATGAGTTGCGCATCTCGGATGTCGCTCGCGCACCCGGGGACCTGACCAAGCCGCTGGAGGCCGACGAGCACACGCTGCTGCTGGATCGGTTCGACGAGAAGTTCGAGCCGGATGGCGAGCGGATGACGCGGCCGGCGAAGATCACGCCGAGCGGCGACTGGACCGGGGGGCGGGTGGCCGCGGGCGCCGGCTTCGTGGAGGGCAAGTTTGGGCGGGCGCTGCGGCTGTTCAAGCCCGCGGCCGAGGCGAAGACGGCGCTGGATCGCCTGCAGGAGGCCGGCGTCACAGTCATCTGCTTCCATGAACACTGGACCGACATCCAGAACTACACCAGCACGACGCACGGCGAGCAGCTCAAGAAGCTGGTGAAGGCCTGCCACGAGCACGGCATCCGGCTGGTGCTGTACTTCGGCTACGAGATCTCGAACATCGCGCCGGAATGGCCGCTGTACAGCGCGGAGTGCCTGAAGTTCCCGCGCGGCGGCGGTTACCACCGGCAGCCGGAGCAGCGGGCGTACATCGTGTGCTACAACAGCCCGTGGCAGGATTTCATGGCCGAGGGCATCGCGCGGATGATGGACGAGTACGATATTGACGGAGTGTATCTGGACGGCACGGCGAACCCGTGGATCTGCCGGAACGTGCACCACGGCTGCGGCTACCGGCGGCCCGACGGGACGATCGGGGATACCTGCGCGATGTTCGCGACCCGAGAGATGATGCGGCGGATCTACACCATTGTGAAGAGCCGCAAGCCGAACGGGATCGTCAATGTGCACCAGTCCACCTGCATGACGATCCCGACGCTGGCCTTCGCGACGAGCTACTGGGACGGCGAGCAGTTCGGCAGCATCGCGCGCGGGGCGAACATCTTCGAGATCCTGCCGCTGGACGCCTTCCGCTGCGAGTTCATGGGCCATCAGTGGGGCGTGCCGGCGGAGTTCCTCTGCTACAACCGGCCGTACACGTACGCGCAGGCCTTCTCGTTCACGCTGCTGCACGACGTGCTGGTGCGGCCCGGTGGCAGCACGGGGCCAGTGCTGGACCTGGCCTCGAGCGTGTGGAAGGCGATGCAGCGATTCGGGCGCAAGCAGTCCACGTGGTACCCGTACTGGCGCAATCAGGAGCTGGTGAACGTGTCGCCGGCGGAGGTGAAGTGCAGCCTGTACTCGCGGGGCAAGCGCGGGGCGATGCTGATTGTCTCCAACCTGGGTGACAAGGAGACGACCGCGACGCTGCGCCTGAACGTGGAGAAGCTGGGCCTGAGCGGGCTGAAGCTCCGGGCGAAGGACGCGCGCGAGGGGACCGAGTTCGCCGTCCAGCGAGCCACCATCGAGGTGCCGCTGGGGCCGCTGAGCTTCAGGATGATTGAGGTGAAGGGGAAGTAGAAGGACCAAACACGGCACACTGGAGTGTGCCGTGTGGCACGGGGCATCTTGACCCGTGTGCGAACAGGGGCGAGATGTTCGAGCGGTTTGGAGGGGCCGGACTACAAGCGGCCGTGGAGCGGTCGCGAGTATCCGACCCGACCGCCCTACGGCGGGCCGGATGGGGCCCCTGCC